>NZ_JBSVEM010000003.1:0-288244 GCF_056312285.1 Pseudoalteromonas sp. ABE4_541 | reverse complement strand
TGGTTTCCTCAATCCTTTGAGTGCAGGATCAAAGCTTAGGCGGCATTTTAGTAAGGCGCAAATTTGTGGTGGGTGTCTTTGGTTTCTTTTTGGTTTCTTTTTGGTTTCTTTCTGGGTGGCGCCTTTGGCTTAATAAACCTACATTTTGACGTAGGTCGTCACAGGGGGCGCAGCGCCGCCATCCGTCTAGAAGCAAGCCTACTTTACCGGGTTTGAGCTTGTCTTTTTTATACAAGCCGGCCTGCTGTTTGGACCTAATTCAGAAGGCGGAAAATAAGTGACCCCCTCAGAGGGAAAATAAGCTTGTTATAAGCCTTTGTTTATTTTACGCGACTTATGGTACATCGCCGTCCAGTAAGTTGACATTGCCCCACACCAAACTATTGCGAGTGCGACAATGTACATGAAGCTGTCTGTCTCGGAATTTTGGAATAGGGAATACAAAATCAGCAACCCAAAGGCACTTGCTAAAACTGACGCTACACGAGATTTCTTGGTGAAAATTGCAACAGTAAATAGCATCAATATTACTGCATCATAGAACTTGGAAAATTCAAAGAAAGAGTAACCACCATAGAATACCGATGCAGCAAATAGATATGCCGCCTGATTTTTTATTTGTTCTAGATAAACACTCGACTCTTTCATACTACTCTTGGCTTATAATGCCGTTGTAATCGGCTACAATTGGTTGACTAAAATTTGTGAGGCACGAACAAAGTAAATTGTTATTTGTCCGCATTTACGACCTTGTCAGGTTCACTCTACTCGAACTACGGGTGTGCCGCTGCCCCACCAAGTTCATTTGCTAAATAGTTAATAATTTCCACTGGTTCAGTGATCGTCTTATTATTTTCAAGTATAAGTACAGGAAGCCATTGGTTATCTTCACCCAATATATCCACTACTTCCTTTCTTGGTTTTGAAAACTCGATACGGTGAACTTCCACCATATCCTCCCAGTGTGTGTTTACTGACAATGCACCTTCAATAAGTGCACAGTGTGAACAGATCCACATTTTTCCAGGACCATCTTCAAATGGCATTTTTAAAACAAATAATTTAGGTTTCACCAATTACTACTCCATGTTGATATGCTCAAATTTTCTGAAAGCTTAACGTAGACCGCTGAGCACAAACCATTATACCGTAAACGCTTAACCTGAATAAAACTGAAGTCGCCAAGCGTTGTGAATTCATCTGGAATTCCTTGTTAGCTATGTTTTTCCAATGCTTCTCGGAGTTTAGCTATCGTATACTGGCTGTAGACTTTAATGCCATTGCGCTCTAACAATGCAGTCGCTACTCCTGAGCCATCGATTTTGACCCCGTTGAATGTGCCATCGTAAATCTTTGAACTACCACACGAAGGACTACCCTCTGCGAGTACCGCGTACTGTATTTGCTGTTTTTTGCATAGTTCCAAAGCTCTCTCTGCACCATTTACAAATTGTTTAGTAACATCAACGCCATCATTTGTGACAATATTTGCCAAACCATCTAATACATCAACACCGTTCCCTCTGATGATTTCAGCAGGTGCTCTTGGGATAGGAAGACCTGCTGATACCTCAGGGCAAAAGATCACGAGTTCTGTATTTGACTTAAGCCAAAGCAACTCAGACTCTGGCATTGATAAACAGCTCGCATTGTATCTAACGTTGTTTCCAACCAAACACGAACTGACGAGGACTTTGACCACTGGAATTCCTTTGTATACGAGAAATAGCTAACAGATAATTGGACTCCCTCCTGCTACGTTTATTAGTAGCTCGCTTTAAGCTTGGAGTCATACAGTTATACGCAATACTACAGTGACCGATGTTGGTTTGGCAAAAGATGTTCGGCAGGTTTGCATGTGCGCAAACAATCAGGTTCGCTCAAGAAAACAACTGAGGTCAGGTCTTGCATTTTGTGCATTGATATAAATTTTATCAAAGCCCAGTCCTCACTCATACCTGCTTGCCATCTTGAGCAAAACAACTCATCAACACGATAAAAGCAGATATGAGCGACGACATTAAAAAGCTATCCCTTATTTTCAGTCATTTACTTCTTTCTTACTGAGCTGCTTGTTCTGGCTAAGTATTTCATTTAAAAACAACGATGAATTCGCTTTGGCGAGTTTTACGGCTGTTTTAGACGCGTCTAATGCTTGCTTGGATTGTTTGTTTAGGGTGTAAGCGGTTGCTAGGCTGTCCCATAAAATTTCTGACTTATTAAACACTTGCACGCCTTTTTCTAAAATTTCGACACCCCATTGTGTTTTGCCTTCGTACGCGGCTTTTAGTCCGTATACGTTGTATTGATGTACGCCCAGAGGCATGTTGTAGCCATATTGCTGGCTTTTTTGCTGATAAAATGCATGGATCTGGCCAAGTGGCATCACGTCTATTTCAGGTATAGCATTCCAATCTTTAAAAAGGGTTTTGAGTGCGCTCATATTGGCGGGTAATGGCGTGCTATCGTGTGTGTCATTAGCAAAACGCTCTGAGTGCCAAGTCAGATTGGCAAGTGGTTGAGTGTTTAACGCGTCAAGCATTTTGGTGTAGTTATCAATCATCTCTCCAGGCTCGCTTGCCATGCTCAAAAACCATGAGCGGGCCGCATTAAAGTGTGTACTTTGAAGCGTTTTATAGTGTTTTATTAAACTGCCATTATCCCACCAAAGGCTGGGGCTGATAGAAATATAGTTTTGAAAAATGGCGTCTTTTTGAAGTGCTAGATAGCTGGTGAACAGTCCACCTAATGAGTGGCCAGAGATACTGTAATAGGGCGCAATACGGTATTTTTCTTTTAGTTTTGGGATCAGTTCTTGTTGTAAAAATGCTTTGAATAAATGCGCTTGGCCAGAGCGGCCAATAAATTGCTCATGCTCTGTGGGCGTGAAATATTGCATACGCTTAAGTACGCTGACTCCGACCGTAATCATCTCAGGGGTGATAGCGTAACTGCTTAAAAACTGATTGCTTGCGGTAATATGGTTAAATTGCATTGAACCATCGAGGGTTAACAACAAAGGATATTTAAAGGAGTCGGAATGACGGTAGGTGTCGGGTAACGATATTTGTACGGTAACGGTTTCGTCGATAAATTTTGAAGTAAAAGACAATCGCTCAGTATCTGCGTAAGAAAAATGTGTGAAAACTAAAAATAAGAAAGCGGCTATTCTCATGACAATCCTGTATTTACTGCGTTGGTGTTGAATAATAATGGGGCTGTGACATCTGGCCTTTTAAAGCTTTAATTGTTCTACAGGCACTAAACGTGCTTCACTCACTTCTATTTTTTCCCAAACTTGGTTGGTAACATAAGGGTCGTTCTCAAGCCATGTGTTCAGTGCGGCTCTATCTTCAAACTCTACATGAACGGACGAGCCAATCATTTTGCCATGGCTATCAAGCATGGCGCCGCCGCTTATAAATGAGCCGTTATTAACCATCTTTTTTATGCCAGCCATGTGTTCTTCTCGGCACGCTAAGCGTCTGTTTATCGCATCTTCGTCCATGTAGTCGTAAGCGGTGATGATAAATTGCATATTACATCCTTAATTTTGCTTGAGATTTAGAAGTTAGTTCTTTGATATTGCAGGTGTTTTATATCATACAATGGCATTGATACATAGCAATAGCAGCGGTTTAGAGGCTTAGTTGACTAAAAAGGATTTAAGTCTGCGTGTGTATATTCAAAAGCACACTGATATGATGATTTTGTAAAAGCCCTGCGTGATATGCAGGGCTAGAAAAGCTTAAATTAAACGTGGCTAAAATTTGCCAGCTGGTGGCCAGTTTGGATTGTCTATTTCATCTTCGCCGACAGCGGTGCCAGCTTCTTGGGCTATAGACGAAGGAACATTCTCTTTCGGAATACACACTTCGACCAGATAGTTTGTATCTGGGTTACAGCGAATTTCTTCCATCACCGCGAGTAGTTCACTCATATGCTTGACCTTGCGGCCGACACCGCCAAATGCGTCGGTTAGCTTAGAAATGTTCCAGCTCGGTAACTCGTTGTACGCATATACACTATCGAGAAGCGGATCTTGATAGTCAACAGGTGGTGTTCTGAATGGATTTGGATTAACCAGATACTGCTCAATACCGTAAATGCCGTTGGCAATAACAAATACCACGGTATTTTGCCCATAGGCATGTTGATCTGCGACCGCTTGGCAGGTTTCGTGGAAAGCACCATCACCTACAACAACAATTGAACGTTTGTCTGGATAAGCGCATTTTACCCCTGTGCCGGCGGCTACTGAGTATCCGATTGAAAGCCATGCAGCTTGCGCCACAAAACCATTACGGCTTGGGATCTTAACGCCTTGTGCACCAATTAATGGGAAGCCAGCATCAACAACCATGACATCATCTTCGGTGAGCCATTGACTCATGGTATGAAAGAAATTGTCATATCCTAATGTGCTATCTGAATTAGGGATCGTACAGGCTCTTAACTGGAGCTGTTTGGTTAAGCGAAGCCCTTGCATTTGTGCTGGGTTAGTTTTGGCCAACTCTGTAAACTGTTCGATCAGCTGGTTTAAGTAATCACCTAATTGTACTGACGGATAAAAGTTCGCGCCTACAAATACGCCATCATGCGCTGCCAGCACGGTTTTATCGCTACGAATATCTTCATTGCCAGTATCCTTGCCTGTTGTCCAGGCACCAATACCAACGAGTGCACCGTCGTCACCAACCAATGCGTCAATTTCTTCGTTTTTCAGCGTTACACAACCTTCAAACCAAGGGTGTGTCTCTTCAATGACCGATTTGCTCAGCGCTGAAGTAACGAAATGGATATGCTGATTTGGTAGTGTGTGTGAGTGATTAAGCAAAGCGAGTAGCTCTAAGAACTTATCTTGTAGCCCAAATCGCTGTAACTCAATACCTGCCCAAAAGATGCTGTTTGGTTTGCTAAGCATTAAGTCGACGGTCGCTTTCGCCGCATTTTTTGCTTCACTGACGGTGATTGTTGCGTCAACACCTGACTTTAGCTTTCCATGAGGCTTTTCACACGGTGTACGCCATACATCTTCAGCCACTTCAAAGTAAATAGGGCGTTTTTGGGTCAGCATAGCGGTGATGGCTGAATCAATTTGATAAGGGGCCTGCTGCGCATTGGTGATCCGTTCAGCTGCAACGGTGATCGGTTTAAACATATGAATATCAACAAAATCATAGCCAGTGGTATGCGAATAAAGCAGACCGGCTTGCTTTGAGATTTGATCTTCTTTGTTAGTTGGCGCGCCGTTTATTAAAATCACAGGCACTTGCTCGACAAAAGAACCCGCAATGGTGTTAAGCAAGCTAAATGCACCCACACTGTAGGTCACGTAAAGTGCGCTGACGCCTTTTAAGCGAGCATACGCGTCTGCTGCAAAGCCTGCGCAAATCTCATTAGCGTTACCAGAAATTTTGATGGGTGAATTGTCGTCGGATAAGATCACATCAAGTAACGCCGCGGTATAGTTACCCGCAACGCCGAACATTTGTTCTACGCCAATTTCTTCAAGTCGTGCTTTTAAATAGTCAGCAACGCAATATTCATTTATGACACTATTCATAATTTTTCTCGAAATGTTGGGACTAAAAAGGAGGTGCATGGCACCTCCATTAGGGAGAAGTTAAGCTTTATCGAAGTAAGTTAAGTTAACGCCTAGTACGCTGGTTAAATCGCGTGTATTGTCGATGGGTGCTTCACTTAGGCTTAATTGTGGGTCAATGTATTCATTGATAAGCTTAGTAGCGTTTTCTTCGTACACCGCCTTGATTGCAATTGCAGGCGGAACACCTGTTTGCTGTTCATAGACTTCATTCAGTGGCTCCAAGCCAAAACCTTGTTTTAATACAAGGTCTGTAGAGCGTAGTGCACCTTCAACCCAACCTTGGTAATCTGAGAAAGCTTCACCGCAGGTGAACAAGTTAGGTAGCGGTTCAGTTAGCTCTTTCATTACTTCTCTATCATCAGCACCTACTGCCCATTGGTGCACGCCGTAACCAAACTGCTGACTTGCGGGTAGATTAAAATCAACACTGCCTTCCCAAATACGTGCGCTGGTGAGAACAGGTTGTGGTACATAATGTGTATCAAAGATGTTTTTGAAAAAAGCGGTTGCTTGTTCAACTACGGCTTCTGATGCTGGGTAAATATCAGAAGGAACACTCTCAACATATTTATCTTGATGCGGGTTGTGATATAGCTCACCTTTGTTTTGCAAAGCGCTCCAGAAATTAATATTGAGATAGTCACAGTAAATGGTGAGTGCCGCTGGGCGATCGTATTTTTGCGCATCAATTATATCGAGCTTGGCTTGTGTTTCTTTGCTTGGTTGCGTTTTACGTTCTTCATACATCAGCGCTGCAACAAGTGGCTCATTGACTGCGTAGAATGGATACACTGACCCTGTTGGTAAATCTGCAAAGTTAGGGCCAAACTCAATAGAAGGGCGGCCTGTAATGCCCGTTGCCCACCACGCTGAATCATAATACAAATTGATTTTTAGCAGTGGCTGATTGGTCGCTGTTTGTAATGTGTTCCAAATTTTTTCAGACTCGGGCTTCGGTAAACGGTGGAAAGCATTAGAGCCAATGAATAGGCGCTCAAGCGCGAGTCTAGGTAAACCCAAGATGACTTTGTCTGCATGCACGTGTCCGCGATGTTCTTTGTTATTTTCGTCAATATGCGTGTAGCGAAGAATGTACTTTTTATGCTCTTCGTCGTAGTCAATTGCTTCAATTTCTGTTTGTAAATGGATGTTGTCAGTGCCTACTTTTTCTACTAGAGCATTAGGCAAAGTGCTGAAGCCATCTTTGAAGGTACGGAATTTTGCGTCTGCTGGGAAGTCTTCAAGTAGCTGATATGCGACACCGGCATTCATTTTTGATAAGAAAGTACCGTTGAAACCTAATGCACGATACAACATGGTAATACACTCTTGCGAGTAACCCATATCTGAGTATAGGTCCCACAACGTCCATTCATTTAGTGCTTTGTCTTTCCATTTGCAATCTAGACGAAATGCTTGCCAAAACTCAGGGCCTTTTACTGCAGGACGACTATCAAATTGAGGGTTAGCTTGCAGAATACGGTTGAATACCACATTAACAATTTCGGTTGGATTCATACCTTGCTCCGACTGATCAAGGTTATACAGCTGTGACCAAATAGCATAGTTGTCTTCTGCCGCTTGGTTTACTGAGAAGCTTTCACCACGGAAGAATAAGCGGTTGTTACCACCACTGTTCATTGGAAAAGGCACGATTTGATCTTGCAGATCAAGCTTTAAAAATAGTGCCATTAAGTCATCCATACCATCAAATAAGAAGCGCATACCACCTTGTTCTTCTTTTACTGTGATGGTTTGCGGTTGCTCAGGTCCCGACTTTTGGTTTTTAAAATTAATGAGATCTGAATCCAAGCGGCCGCCTGTAAGGTCAGAGCGTTCAAAGATGGCTATCTGTCCTGCATCTTTTACTTCATTTTGTATACGCCAAGCACTGTAAAGACCTGACATACCAGCACCAACAATCGCAACTTCAACATGGTGTGGGAGGGATTTACTCTTAATCTCATTGCCAAACTTATAATGGGTCATGATAATTCCTTGATCTAGTTGCTGCTTCATACAAGAAGGAAAGTAAACTCACTTGAAGTTGCTACGAGTGCCTTCCTTGCTTGCGATGCGAATAAACGTTTTTTGCTTGTTAACGTACTTTGGATAGTGACAGGTCAGTGTCGCCGAACTGAATGACGCTCAACGTTGTCTGCAAAGCACATTTGATTAAATGTAGCAGATGTGTAAATTAATGTGAGTTACAACGTATTACAGACTGTAATTTGGTGATGAAAGTGAATTTAGTCTATGAAATAAAACACTTTTTATTTCCGTATTTTTTTATACCAATCCGCTTAACTAAGTAGTCTATATTGAGGCAAGAAAACCTTGCCGGTAGCACTGCGATCGCCAAGGCAAAAATTTCATTATTTAGTTGTTCTAAATGAGAAATTTTTAACGCAGCTATCATCAGGTTTAGTCACTCAAAATGATTAAGTGTTATTGCAAATTAGTATTAGACCTGTAACCGTGAGTATTGAACAAAAAAGCCTTCCGACGGAAGGCTCAAAGATGTAAACAAAGCGACTTTGTAAGCCTACTTAATGATTAATTCGTCTTCAACAGCATAAATGACGTCAGGGTTAGTTAATGTCAGTACTTTTACTGCCATGGTTTTACCTGCCGCATTTGAACACTCGATGATTTGATAAAGTACTGGTTGTCCAGCTTGAGAATTATCAACGGTTGTTTCGCTCATGAACACATCAGAATGGAAAGGCCCTTTTCTCCCCTCTGAGTGAAATAATCCAAGTTCAACACCACGGTTTGACAATGTGGTGCAGCGACCGCTGTTGTTTTGGTTATTTACACGCAAATGGCTCGTCACTTTATATGCACTATGATAACCGTATGTATTTGGTCGGTGCACGAATTCGCCTTGAGGCTCTGCGCTTAGCTCCCATTCTACGATAGGGGCACCAGGTATATTAACTAATACATCGTAATCCTCGCCTTCAGCTGTTGTACAAGATACAACTAAACGTTTATTTGTGGTGAGGTATTGCTCAGGGATCTCAGCATCGGCCTGCTGAATGAAAACTTGAGCGGGCACTTCTGATACATTGGCATGTGCGATCTGTTCACCCGTTTCATGGCTATACACGTTACCATAACTACATGAGTCACCTTTAGCGCGTGGGTGTAGGTAAACGTTAAGGTGGTGCGCAAACTCACTGGTGATAATAGAAGTTGCGATTGGACCTTGACTATACTCAGTAACACGCTCAAAACCATCAGTATCGAATGCTTGGTTAGGTAATGCCATGCTGCTGGTAGAAGCGAGTACTGTTACTAAAGATAAAGCCATATTGAACTTTTTCATTACAAATTGTCCTTTTGTTTTCATTTAAGTTGACTAGTTAATGCGGAAATGGGCCCTTCCTTGCTAGCGAGTTGACAATAACTATTGATGACAGCGTTGTCAAAGTTGTTTTTATTAAATTTAATGATTTAAATCAAAAAATTATCTAAAGTTCATATTTGTGAATTTATATGATCTATATGGTTGAATAATAAACTAATAAAATTTGATAGAGATCAATATTGTTTATTTCAAAGTGCTGTTAATCGTTGTTAAATTTTCTAAAGTATAAAGTTTGTATTGATATTGGTTGTTTTCCTACATAATTAATGTTTCAGTATTATTTCAGCGCTACATTTCAAGTTTGAAAGCTATTCAAGTTGTTCATAATTAGACAAATAGTTTTGCTTAATGTGCTTTTTGGCCTTTTCTCAGTAAAGGTTAAAACAGTATTTTTCCAAAAAAACTAAATTAGTGCTGTATAACCCTTTAGCCTTTTGTTTTATAAATGTTTAAATTAGATATTCATGTAAAAAAATCTGGAGCTTCAATGAAATTACCCATTTATCAGATCGACGCATTTGCAAATGCGACTTTTCAAGGTAACCCTGCAGCTGTCATTCCTTTACCCTATTGGTTAGACGACGCGCTATTACAAAAAATTGCTCAGGAGAATAATTTGTCTGAAACGGCATTTTTTGTAAAAGGTACAGATGGATATGAGCTTCGTTGGTTTACACCAATGGATGAGGTGGACCTATGCGGTCATGCCACTCTAGCAACCGCTTATGTGATGTTTAAACACCTAGGGTATGAGCAAACCAATGTGCAGTTTCAAACTAAAAGTGGCACTTTAATTGTCTCGCGACAAGATGATATCTTCATTATGGATTTTCCAGCATCCAAATTAGAGGAGATCCCAGCTCCACTGGCTTTGTTGGGAGGGCTGAGAGAGATTGAACCAGAGCAGGTATTGGCCGCATTTGACTACGCCGTTGTGTTAGAAAGTGAAGAGCAGGTGAGGGCGTTACAACCTGACTTTTCAGCTTGGCGAAAGCTCGATAAACGAGGAGTGATAGTGACGGCGAAAGGAAATGGCTGTGACTTTGTTAGTCGTTGTTTTTTTCCTAAATTGAGTGTGGATGAAGACCCAGTAACAGGATCTGCACATTGTGAACTGGCGCCTTATTGGGCTAAGCGACTTAACAAAAAAGCGCTGGTCGCGCAGCAGCTGTCTTCACGCAGCGGTAGAGTTTTGTGTGATGTACTTGAGGAGCGCGTGATCTTAAAAGGTGCAGCTGCAGATTATATGAAAGGTGAGATTACCATTAACGAATGAAAATTAATTTATTTATCAGTGATTTATCATGCGTTAGCCAGTTGCTTTTAATGATGAGGATTCACTTGGTCGATACTCACTATACAAAGAAATACGGCGGGCAGTGGTTTTCGCGCCAAGGCCCGAATGCAAATAATAAGTGCAGCGCGATTCTAAAGGTGGATATCTGCTTATTGTTATGCACAGATATCCACTTTATTGGCTCAAAATACTTATTAATTGGGGCTTAAATTAGTAGCCTGTTTCGTAATCCATTGTTGCAGATACGTACTCTATGGTGCCGTCCTTGTAATGGATGTAGGCTTCGCCACGATCCACACTATAAGCGCGCACCGTTACTGTGCATGAGGTACCAGAAGTACAACCATCAATCCAACGGATTGAGTTATAAGGCTTTGAAATGTTCTTGATTGTGTAGCTACCTGTTGTTGAGTTGCTAAAACTAAAATCAAATGCACTACAGCTTGATGTGCCATTTCCCCATGTTTGCCCACCTCTTTTAGCAGAAATATGGCAAACCATATCGGCTGCCATCGCCGGAGTGGCAATTACAGCACCTAAAGCAAGCGATACAGGTAGAGCGAGTCTTTTTATTAGTTTCATAATTCATTCCTTTTGTAGTTTCTAATAACTTTTTGTTTTTATGCTTATTACTGCAACATGGTAATGAGTTATTACAATGCTAAAAAAAAGTTAGCAGTGAGATTGCAAGTTGTAAAATATTATTTCTAGTTAGTTCTAATGAACTTTTTAATTGCAGAGTAATAAGTTTTTATTTCAAAGCGTTATTAACTTTAGAAATTTAACTTTAGAATGTGGCGAGGCTCAATTATCTAATGTATTACGATATTGAAAGGTTGTTTCGAGCGATGATTTAGCCTTAATTTAAGGGTTGAAGCCTCTAGAATACTCAATAATATCTCGTAATGTAATCGAAAAGTACGTAGTTTTCTGCACGTAGATTGTTTCTTTATATTAAAGAGCTGGCTCGAATTCGCTTGATGGTGGGTATATAAAAACACCTGTGCTTTAAGCATAAGTTTATTATCGGCTGTGATTTACAAGGTGAATAAAATAAGTAATTAGAGAAATTAGGCTGTATTGGATATGTCGGTTTGATTGAGTGGCAGTGAGTAGTTGAGTGCAGTTACCTTAATGAGTTGAACCTCTCAAAGCGTCATGCAATAACAGAATAACCGCCAGCACTGCTGGCGGTTATTTATTAGCAACGCGGTTTACTTAGTTGCTTTGTATTTTAGCGTCACGTTTGCATATGGCAAAATACCACGTACGCCAAAGTGCCAAGAACCCGCCTGAGGATTGTTTAGCGAACACTGTTCTTCACTGCCCCAAAGGTAAGGGCGACAGTCGTATTTAAAGAAGCTGGTCTTTTTATCATGACGTACATAAAGATCCGCTTCACCTTCACCACTGATACTTACCTCAAGGTTTGTATAACCTTCTGGTAAGTCGATTGAAAAGCGTTGCCACCAAAACCAACCAGATAGACCAGTGAACTCGCCTTCGATCACTTCTTCCTTTGCTTTGGTTTTTAGCTCAATTACGATTGGGTCGTGGTCTGAAGCGCGATAAGCGTTATCGGCATATAGGCTTGCTAAGTGTTTATCTGACTTATATTCCATGTTGTAATCAAGTGCTACAGGTTCGTCTGCATTTATGTGCCAATCAGCAATATCGACGATTTTTTCCATCATAGATTCACTGGCAAACGCATGGTCAAGGCTACCAATACGGCCTTGGTAAACATATGAGTAGTCAGTGGTAGTTTGATGTAGCTGCTTCTTGATATCTTGGTAACCTTGCTCAACATAGGTTCTAATAGGGTCTTCTTGACCGTATGCGTTCATGTCGCCAAGAATAATCGTATCGGGATCTTGTAGGCCAGTTGGTGATGTTGCAATCCAGCTAGATAGCGCCTTAACCGCATTTACACGCGTTAAGTTCCAACAGCCTTGGCCATCTTTTTGATCTTGATCCAAGCCCTCTGCCTTTGAGCAGCTGCCTTTTGAGCGTAAGTGTGCAACGACTAAGTTGAATGTTTCGTCACTTTGTAAGTCCGTGAACGTTTGCATAACTGGTGGACGGTTGCCATAGTCAAACGGTACTGTTTCAGTAAATGCGGCCGTACCCACTTCTTTTACTTTGTTGCTACGATAGATGATGGCTGACATGATGGCGTCGCCACCAACTTTTTCAGTACCAAGGTTAACGTATGCATAAGTATTTTCAGCATCTTGTGCGTTCAATGTAGCGGTTAAATCTGCTAATGCGCTAAGCTCACTGAAACCATCGTTTTCCATTTCTAGAATACCGAATAGATCAGCGTCTAGCTTCAGCATTGCTGCAACTGTTTTTGCTTTTTGACGTTCAAACTCTGCTTGTGTGTCAGCACCACGTGGTGTTGGGTAACCAGCGCCTTGTCCATCACCATTGAAGTAGTTTAATACGTTGAAGCTCGCGATGCGTAGGTCACCACGAGTGGTTACTTCAGGTGCATCTGTACGAGTATTCGTCGCGATAAAGTTAGGTTGAGTCGTTGGGTGAATGCGGTACTGGCTATAACCATAGCCTAATACACCTTGTACGCCCGTCACTGTATCGCCTAAGCGTAATGTGTTGTAGGCATCCAATTCTGGGCTTGGATAAGGGATCACGTCAGGGTTTTGTGCTGAAGAGCCATCGTCTAGTAAAATTTCTTTTTGCTTATTTTGTGCTTCTACTGCGTTTGCAGCTTCACCAGGCAGTGCAACTTGAGTTGATTGATATAGACGTTCAGTACCAAGGCGCAGCTCACCATAACGCTTAAGACCATAGGTATCGTTAACAACTAGGTCGTTGCTTACTTCAACAAGCATACCTTCAACTGACTCTAAGCCCGCTTCGACTGGTAGAGTAATTGTCGTAGCAGGAACAGACGCTGATGTACCACACACTTTAACTGCATTGACAGAAGTTAGTTGTGTTTGGCCGTATTTTTCTTCTACTTTACCCGCAACTTTAACGATATCACCGTTGTTAACTTGGGTAGTTTTGAAATATACAAAAATACCTTCTGAAGTCATTGGGTCGTTGTCTTGATCTGTTAATTCTTCTTGTAAGAAGAAGCCTTTCAATTGGTCATCGCCTTGCAGAGCAGAGGTTACCACACCTTGGATCTCAACCGTTTGACCTGCAAGCGGGCTCGCATCGCCAGCACCTTGCACTTGGCTTATCAAAACGTTGTTTGTGTCACAAACAAGATCTTCAGGCTCCGGTGGTAACTCGTCTGAGTGTTTACCGATATTTGAGAAGTCATCTTTAGCGTTTGCAAACCATTGTGTAGAAGGTAAAAATTCATCACTTGCGTTTGTATCACCGATCATAAACTGAGGTTTACGAACTAAGCTTTTGTCTTTAGTATTGGCTTCATCGTCTGCCCAGCTAGTGCCGGGATCCACACCAATTTGGCCTAAGCTATCAATGATGCTGTCAGCCTTAAGCAGCGCAATCGCGTCGTCGCCATTAAACCAACTACCGCTTGATAAAAGCTGTGCTTTTGATGTTAGCTCTTCACTTGCACTTGAATGTGCAATCACGAAAGTTGCTTTTGGATCTAAGCTGCCCTCAAGTGTAATCGTGCGACCTGCGTCGGTGTTACCGTTGAAGTAAAAAGTGACGACGTAGTCAGCTAAATTTACAGCTTGATCGCCTGTATTATACAGTTCTACAGCTTTGTTATAGCTGCTGCCTTCTACGTACTCAGAAATGATTAGCTCTGCATGAGCTGGTAAGCAAGCCGCTGAGATCAGGGTTGCAAGAATTGTTTTTTTTAACATTTTATTATAGTTCCCGTGTTTAGCACTAATCTAGCTCTTTGGCCAGATTTGGATATTCTACCCGAAAATAATTACATTTGTGTTTAAAAAATTTCAACAAAGGCAGGAATTAGATGAATGAATGTAAATATGGAGGTTTCTTTTTTGGGAATACAATAAATTAGAGTTTTTAGATTAATTGTGATTTATGTAACCTATTCGCAGCTTGGTTAACATTTGCGCAGTATTGCTGTCATGAAAAAGGCGGGTATATTGCCCGCCTAAAATCAATCATTAAAAGTTTGCATGGAAGGAGATTGATACTCTGTCACCATTATCATCGTCACTGTAATTTGCACGGTAATAGTACTTATCAGAGAAGAAGAATTTTGCTTCTAGTTCTAAGTCTGAATCGTAAGCGCCTATACCAAATGCCCAGTTTTCATTGACATAGTAACTAACCATCGCACGAGTAAAAGAACCTCTGTCATGTGCGAAGTCTTCGTGGCTTACATCAAGCGCGAGGTACTGACCACCCTCTAGCTTTTTGAAGTAACGACCAGAAATCGACCAGTCGTCAGGGTTGTCTTTGATGCTTACAGAGACCCCTAAATAGTCTGAGTCGTTAATTTGGTGATTGTAGGATGCGCCTACCACCACATCATCGGAACGGTTATCATAACGAAAGCTTGTTATAGAAATTTTTAAGCTGTCATTATATAAGTAACCAAAGCCAATGCTGTGATTATCTTCGTGGCTAAGGTCGCTGATGCTGGCATTCATAAACCAATTGTTTAAAAATGCTTCACCTGACACGCTAAACGCGTTGTCATAGTCTGAATCAACATAACCAACGGATATTTTTGAGTCAGTATCTAGGTAACCATAGTCATCCCACACGCCTGTACTTTGCTGTGGTGCAAGGTAGTAGGTACTCGACAAGTCCATTATATTAAAGCTTTTTTTACCAAATACACCATGATCACGGTCTTGGTGCGTATAACGTGCTGCATTAAACCACTGTTTGTCAGCAGAGTCATTTGCAAAAGAAGTTAAGGGCAGCATTAATGCCAGACATGGAATTAAATAACGCATATTAAGTGTTCCTTACACTGTTAATTTAAAAATAGCGATCCCGCTATTCCAAAGTTGCCAATTGCGCACAAGGTACTGTTTGTTATATGCCTTTACAATATGAAAAGTGTAAAACATTGTTATAACTGGAGTAGTTACTCTACTAGCTGTGTTCAAAGTAAATACGATAAGTTGCCGACCAGATTGGAAAGTCGACGTCCATTAAATAGCAAACAAAGTCTTCAGGCTTCAGTTGAGCATAATTGAGTAAGTAATTAACTTTAGCGAGCATTGTGGGTGTTTGACTCAGAATATTGTGTGGATTTTGCAGGCTTACTACCCGTAATTCAGGAAAATCCGGTAAGCGTTCAGTCCACATATCTCCGGCACTGAGTTTACCTTCTTCGACTTTCTGATTGCCGTGGTAACAGCCCACATTGACGTTTGAACTTCTATCAATGGCCTTATCAACCATTACCAGCAAGGTAAGGCGTTTTGCTGGGTTTTTAATTGAAATACTCGTTGAGCTACATTGGCTTTTATGTGTAAGCGGGTTGACGAGCTCATCAGGGTTGTTGAAAACAAAGGTTGCATCAAAGCTTGAAACATCGGGAAGTTCATCAAAAACGATTCCTGAATTACTTGGCGAATAGCTACTGTATGCTTGCTCTAACCCTGATGTTGAAAACGCTTCAGCAATGCCTATGGAGAACTTGTTGGGCTCAACTTTACTGGCATGAGAGAGTAACTCAGGACGCGTAAAGTCGCTGGGGTGGGGGTGAGTGTAAAACTGTACAAACGGTGGCGCACCGCGTTGACGCTTGATACCGGATTTACTGATCAATGCCACTTCTTGCAAAAAGTCAGCTTTTTCATGCTGCCTAGTGAGTATGTAGGTGCAGAAAATCTCATCGACACTAAATCCCAATAAAGACTTTGCCGCGTAGTATAGTTGTGCACGTTTGTCTTGTTGATGAGGCGTTTCATCCACATCGGGCGTATTGAGCTGTTGTAACTGACGTTTGAGATCAGCATGGCTGCTTGCATGTTGTTTGACATTCTTAGCAAACAAAATAGCTGCCTGTTGCAACTGTTGATGAATTTGGGGCGAAATATGTGTTTGCAGTTTATCTGCGAACTCTTCTAGTGCTTTAGCGCCGGGTAATTGCAACAGTACTTGATCGCCCGTCGCTGCTTTTTTGGCATTGAAGATGCGTTGGCAGTTTGACCTATGGTAATTTAAAAAATTGGTTAAACCATTTATGGTATGTGCACTGGCGGGGAGCTCAGAAAATACAGCGTTTAGATTTTTTTTAATTCGTTCACCAAGTCGGGTGAGTTCACTGACGCTTTGCTGATTAAGTCCCATGTTATCAAGTCATTATTTAGTCATAAAAGTTAGATTACATGGGACTTAGCTATTTTTAAAGTCCGGTTGAGAAATTAAAAACTGTGATTACTGGCAGTTACCTACACGAGACCATGGACCCCAAGGGCCTGAACTTTGTGGATTTTCACCTTGTACCCACCAGTTAGCTTGATAAACAACACCCTCTACTTGAGCAAGATCCCCTTGCTGGTACACGGTTTGAGCAGACCATGCCTGAACACCGTTACAGTTGCCAGTCCCGCCATCGGTAACCGTGACCGACTTAGATACCGATACAGACTGATTATTATTATCTACAACAGTCAAGGTGACTTGATAGCTGCCCGCTTGTGCATAGGTGTGGCTAGGTGCGTATGCCGAACTCGTAGACCCGTCGCCGAAATTCCATTGAACTGCTGAGATGTCACCCGTACTGTTGTTGCTAAAGTTCACGGTTAAACCGCTGGCAGCAGCGCTGAAATCAGCAACAGGCACTGATGTATCGCCACATGCATTGCCTTTTTGCCACACGCTTGGGTATAAATCTGGCTGTGCACCTTGTGACCACCAAATTGCAGTATATTCGTAGCCATTAAAGCTCACTTTGTCATTGAGTGCATATGACTTAGATGCACTCCAAGCATCAACCCCGTCACAGCCAATCGGTCCTGAGCCATCCGTTACTTTAACTTGCTTAGAAGTGGTATTTGTTTGACCTTTTGTGTCAGTCACAGTGAGTTGTACGTTGTAAATACCCGACTCGCTGAAGCGATAAGTTGGGTTCGCTTGGTTTGATGTACCGCCTTGGCTGTCACCAAACTTCCAGCTATGACTTTGAACACCTTTGTCATCTGTTGAGCGATCTATGAACGTGACCGATAAACCATCTGCGCTAAAGTCAAAGTTAGCGACTGGTGCTCTATCATCAGGGTCAGTTGTACCAACGCCTGTTTTAGCTTTAATCCAGTTTAGGTAGCTTGTTGTTCTTGTGAACGCCGATGCCCCCTGACATGCAATGCCCCAACTTACCGTACCAATACTGTAAAAGTCATTGCCTACACGCACAGCATAAGGGCCACCGCTGTCACCATTACATGCTGAACGACCACCTTGACCACCGCCACAAATCACAGAGCTTGGGATGTTGAAGTTCAATTGACTGCTACAGCTTGAGTTTGAAATAACCGGCAAAGCGACTTCACGCAAAGTGTCACTTGCGCGGCCTCTATTTGAGGTTAAACCCCAGCCTGATACCGTGACATAATCGCCAATATTTGCATATTGTTGTTCAATCTCAGCGTTTGCCAACTTAGCTGGTGTGTATTGACTACTTGCTGGCGATGCTAAACGCAGTACCGCAATATCGTAGCCAGAACGGATGCTATTTGCACCACGCCATTGTTCGTGACTAATAATCTGAGATACACGTAAGGTTTGGCCGTCGTTTCTACTAATTGAGTGTGCACCCACACGTACAGTAAGGCTACTTGTTGAAGCATTGTCAACACAGTGTGCCGCCGTAAGAACCCAATCTTGACTGATCAACGTACCGCCACAACCTTGGCGACCATTCATCAGTAGTGCTACTTGGTAAGGTCTTGATTGTGGTTGTGATTCTGAACCGCCCACAATAGCAATTTCTACATCAGGAGCCGTTGACGTTTTGGCAGCTAAAAGCGGTGAAGCTAGAGTGCCTAAAATCGTCAAAGCGATAGTTGTCATTTTATTCTTGTACATGTTGTATCCTTGTTGTTACTCGTTAGTGAGTAATCTAGAAATAATCTGAGATATATTTTAGATCAATAGGTAGGTTAAGCTTTACCCAAGGTCAGACCAGTGTGTTTTACACGCTAAGTGCAAATATAAGCCAATAAATTAATAGGTTATCCGTATCGAATAATTTACAAATGCAATGTAAATGGATGTAAATATAGTGGTGTCAATGTAACTTTTTTGTGGTTTAAGTGGTTTTCAGAGTGTTTTTTGGTCATGAACGCTTATCTGTAATCTAACGTTCATAAACCTAGGTTCATTTTATGATTTAATCTTTCTGGTCTATACCAGATTGAGAGTGAATTATGGAAAACTATTTATTATTGACACCGGGCCCCCTTACAACATCGAAAACCGTCAAAGAAGCGATGCTGAAAGACTGGTGCACATGGGATGACGATTACAATCGGCAGATAGTGCAAGCGATTAGAATGCAATTGGTTGAACTTGCAACTGCCAGTGACGGCTATACAAGTGTGTTGATGCAAGGCAGTGGCACCGCCAGCGTTGAGGCTGCATTGGGTAGTCTTGTAACGAAGCGAGATTGTGTGTTGATCATAAACAACGGCGCTTATGGTAAACGTATGGCGCAAATAGCCCAAGTACTGAATATCAACCATCAAATACTCGAATTTGCAGAAACCCAGCTCCCTGATTTGGCGTTGATAGAGCAAGCGATTAATGACAATCCGGCGATTAGCCATATCGCGATGGTACATTGCGAAACAACCACGGGCATGTTGAACCCAGCCTATCAAGTGGGTCAAATCGCCAAGCGACATAACAAGTTGTTTATGCTCGATGCAATGAGCAGTTTTGGCGGCATTGAAATGGATATTGCCGACTACGGCGTAGACATACTAATCAGCTCAGCCAACAAATGCATTCAAGGTGTGCCTGGTTTTGGCTTCGTGATATTGAAAAAGCACATTATAGAAAGTAGCCAAGGTCTTGCGCGCTCACTGAGTTTAGATTTGTATGATCAATGGAAAACAATGGAGCAACATAATGGCAAGTGGCGCTTTACGTCTCCCACGCATGTAGTGCGTGCCTTTTTTCAGGCTCTAGAAGAGTTACGCCAAGAAGGAGGGGTGGCGAAGCGTTACCAGCGTTATGCACAAAATCAAAAAGCGCTGGTAAAAGGTATGCGTGAACTTGGCTTTACCACATTATTGGCCGATGACTTGCAGTCACCGATCATCACTTCATTTTATTCACCACAAACAAGTCGTTATAACTTTGAGCTTTTTTATTCAGTGCTAAAAGAGCAAGGGTTTGTGATTTACCCTGGCAAGGTATCAGAAGCGGCATGTTTTAGAATTGGTAATATTGGTGAGATTTATTTGCACGATATTGAAAGGCTACTCGCAGCGATTGAAAAAAGTCGATTTTGGTTAGATTGATTCGAACTTGCAACTAGCCAATAAATATTTGGGCGTTCAATGGGAACGCCTTGAAATATGACTAATTTGTAATAGCTCATACTCGAACTTATGGTTTAAAAGAATAGGTTTAGACTGTCGTCTGACAGGCGGCTTTAAGCGGTTCAAGAGACGGTCGTCATTATATGGCTATGTTGCTTCATTCTACAAAGCGGTCGTTCATTTAACTCATTCCTGTCCCAAAATGAGTTAGAGTCTCAATCGAATGAGAAGCAGATCTTTGTTTTCTCCATATTATGAAGCAAGCGGCTTGACCCCTTTTTCTTTTTGCTTGATCAGCGTTCCAGCCTCCGAAAACTTTACATAAAAGCAACTGGCCTTGCTCGGCTAATACAAAATTTCCATGAGGGTTGAGGTTATTTACAGTAAACATAGTGATTTCCTCCTGCGGGAAAGTGGCCTTTCAGCCACTCTTAAATAATTAACGACAGAAAAATAAGTGACACCCATCACTATTAATATTCAAGCTGAGGCAGTGGAGTAAAAACGTATAAAAATACTCCAATCACTGGGTACAAGAGCTCTTTTCGACAAGCCAATTTTTAACGCCAGAGTGTATCTCTACACCAAAACCGAATTATCGCGCACGACAAAGCGCTATAAATACATCAGTTATAGACTTTTGAGTTGATAGTGTTTGTCTGACTAAGACAACAAGCGCTCGCAGTTTGTTAGATTCGTGCGCCGTCGTTTTTGAAGTGTTTCGCAGTAAGTAGTTACTGCTCGCTCTCGACCAACCGCGCCGCGGAATACCCGAGAAAATTGAGTAGTGAGTCTTATCCAGTTCTCAGGTTCTATATTTATTCGAGTAAGAATGGGCTGCGCTTCGTTGATATAACCACGCTTGTCAGCGCGAATACATTGGCCTGTTAGTTCAACTAATTCAATATAGGATTTGAGCTCAAAAGGCAGTCCTTTTGGCATCTGTTTTCGAGGGCTGCCAGCAAAGCGTAGTAGGCTTTTTGGCTGTTTTCCCTGCTTAGCGTGGTCGATGCGCTTTTTGATGCTTGTATAGTCTGAGGTTTCAGGTGTTGCGGCGATTTTCGCTCTAATGGGGTTTAAATCTACGTAAGCGAGACAAGCAGCCAGTGCGGCTTCATCCAGTAATGCTTGAGATTTAAATCGTCCTTCCCAGAATCGACCTGTACAATTATCTTCTTTATTTGCTTTGCGGGCGATGTCTTCGTTAAGTACCCGCATAAACCAGCTAATATCCGCGAGTCTTTCCCTGTACTTGGCGACATGCTCATCGAGTATCAACTGCTCCGACTCTTTGAGTGGCGCTCCCTCAACGAGCTTATGTGTTATCCAATTGCCTTTGAATAACTTGTGCCACCGTATCACAATTGCTTTATCCGACAGACGCTTAGCCTTTTTATCATCAACATATAAAACAATGTGAGTATGATTACTCATCACGGCATAAGCACAGATATCAATACAAAACACAGACCCCAACATCAGGAGCTTTTTTTCAACCCAATCCCGGCGGTGCTCGTATGATTTGCCCGTAAATCTATCTTCACCGCACAGAAACGCGCGCCTTACACAACGGGAGATACAGTGATAGTATTTGGTGTCGGTTAAACTGATTTGTCTTTTACGGGCAGTTGCCATAGTTTGGTTTCCTCAATCCTTTGAGTGCAGGATCAAAGCTTAGGCGGCATCTTAGGAAGGTGCAAATTAGTGGTGGGTGTCAGCGATTTGTCAGCGATTTGTCTGGCAAGTATCTACTTCCTAGATAGAGAAGATATAGAATGGCTAACTAAAAAGCATTGGCCTTTGAAATAGATGCCTAACAAGTGCTTAAAGTCGGATTGCCACCCGATGGCATTTTTGGTTCGGTTTGGCTTTAGTGATTACGGTGGTCTGTTTAGGTGTCGTGTATTGGCAGCAGCTTAAGCAGGCGCTAGCCCATAGAAGTTTTTATGCGAAATTCATCTAATACAGGCGACGACCTAGAATGTTTCTGTCCAAATACGACTTGGGTGAACATCCGTTATTGCAACTGGAGTTAAGGTATTAAGTTCTATTGAACGGCTGAGTTTGGCTTATACGACTGTCAGATTTGATTAAGCCTTAACAATCAAATCGACAGATAAAGTTAAGACTTATTCAGCTAATTAGATTATTAGTGTCCTTCCATGACCATTTCAATCGCGTCATGCAGCCAGTATTCGATATTGTAATCGGCTAACTTACCGTCGCTTTCGTAGCGCTTGCGGATCACTTTAAGACACGGTGCACCACTATTTTTTTCGAGCAATATAGCCACGTCATCGGGTAGTACGGTCACGCTAATCGTGCAATGCTCATTACTGATCTGCACGTTATACTGCTGCGCCATAACTTGGGTAATCGAGCCGTCCAGCGGCATTTGCTCTAGTTGTTCAAAGCGGGTGGCATCGCAAAAAATATCTTCATACATGACGAGCCTTTCGTCCAAGCTTCTTACACGGGTTAGGTGAAATAGTTGGGCGCTGTCAAAATACGGTGCCAATGATTGTGCGCTTTCGCGACCAATGCTGATAACTTTGGTGCTTGGCGTAAAACCTTGCTCTGTAGCAAGTTCATTAAAGTTGACCTTGGTGGCAGGGTGCCACTTGAGCTTTGTAGCGGTAACAAACCAACCTCGGCGCTTTTGACTATAAATAAGACCTTCAGCCTCAAGGCGAATTAAGGCTTCTCGAACGGTTATTCGAGTTGAACTAAAATGCTCTTGCAAAGTACGCTCTGAGGGGAGCTTTGAGCCTGCTGTCAACTGCCCCTCACTAATCAGCGTTTGAATATAATTTCTAATTTTTTGGTATAACAACATAGCGATTAATTAGTGCACTTTTCCTGCGTCATGGTTTTAAAAGGTGATTACCGCTGTAGCCTAACAAGTTATGCCGCATTAAGCTCTAAATACCGAAAATAATACAATATGCAAAAAGCAATATTATGACAGTGTGTCAGCTTTGGCTGCCGAGCCAGAAAACCTTGCTAAATATGCATCAAGTTTGTTTACCGGGCGGTTGTTATCTTCTCGGTATTCTTTTCTGCGAATGGCATTTCTGACCATGTATGCGCCGAGTGTACGAATGGGCTCTACTGGAAATTGTGCTAACTGTTGATTGACTAAAGCGCAGGTTTGCCATTTATCTTGTTTATTGAGCAAAAGTGAGCTCAGTATTTTACCGCCTAGGTAAGACTGCACCACGCCATTGCCCGAATAGCCAGAGCCATAGAAAACTTGGCTTTGATTATTCATTTCACCAAAAAAGGGAAATCCGCTCACACTTCTATCTGAGGGCCCCGTCCATGTACGTTCAATGTCGACTTGGTTGTGGCCAAAAAAGTACGCGAGCGAGTTACTTAAAATTGTTTGATAGCTGCTAGGGGCATCGAACCTTTGGCGTACTTTATTGGCAAAACTGAAGAAATTGCCGCCTTTGCCAAGCATTAAACGACCATCTGAGGTGGTGCGATAGTAGTTAACGAATATACGAGAATCAATTACTGACGCACCGTGGTTTAAGCCTAATGCTTCAATCCGTGCGGGAATTTGAGGTGTTATCATCATATCGGAGGAAACAAGTACCACTTTACGTGAAAAAGAAGGGACTAAGGTGGATAGCCAAGCATTCACTGCAAAGACAAGTTGATTGCACAATAAAGCGCCTTGCGAGCCTTGATGTTGAAAATTCAAGGTGATGGGCGCATTGCCTTGATGATTTAAATATTGGCAATGTTCAAAAATATCAACACCCATTTCGTGCGCAACACGTTTTAAGCCTCTGACTAATAGGGCTGGCTGTACGCTCCCAGCATGGGGTGAATACAGCGCAGCGAGATGTTGCCTTGATCCTGTT
Source organism: Pseudoalteromonas sp. ABE4_541 (assembly GCF_056312285.1). Classification (NCBI taxonomy): domain Bacteria; kingdom Pseudomonadati; phylum Pseudomonadota; class Gammaproteobacteria; order Alteromonadales; family Pseudoalteromonadaceae; genus Pseudoalteromonas; species Pseudoalteromonas sp. ABE4_541. The sequence continues at coordinate 264,660 of NZ_JBSVEM010000003.1, read as the reverse complement.
CGCGCCATTTGCTCAAGTGGCACATTACGCCAATGATTTAGGCCAGCTTGAGTGAGCGCTTGCATACATGGCTCAAGAATACCCAGTTGCGCACGATTTGATGCACTCATATACACCCCATCAACGCGTAAATCACACTCAATATGATGTGTTTTCGTGAAGGCTTGGATGTCATGCACTGCTTGCTCCGATGTTTGCACGAAAAATGCAGCTTGTTCTTCGCCAAAACGCTGTTTTAGGCTTAGGTATTTACTTGACCAAGTTAACATGGCACCGCCATTTCGCCCTGAGGCGCCTTGCCCACACAAATCTTTCTCTATGATGGCAATACGTTTTTCGGGGCGCTGTTGTTTGACTTGGATTGCGGTCCACAAGCCAGTAAAGCCACCACCTACAATGGCAATATCAATTTGTTTACCACTAGGTGAGCGAGTATCATTTGATGGCTTATGTTGAGCGCCCATTTGGCGCTCATACTGCATGGCTTGATCAAACCAAAATGGCTGAAAAGACATTATGGACGCTCACCACGTGCTAATCGCGCATTGATTTCATTAAGCACAGGCTCAATATCCGCGAGACTGTCTATCACGAAATGTGCACCGGCTTGATATAAATGCGCATATGCTTCGCGTTTTTTATTGGTTTGTTCTTGTGCTGATAAGTCTGACCAATCTTCTTTACTTAAGCCCACAGCATTACCACTGAGCGCCACGCCCACAGTCCACATGCCCGCGTTTAAGCCTTCCAAAATGCCCGGCGTAGAATCATCGACTTTGACACAGGCAGCGACGTTTGAAACACCCAGTTTTATGACATTTTCAAGCGCCATCCACGGGCCAGGGCGAGAGCCCGCTGCAAGTTCGTCACTGGCAACACTGTGATCAGGTCGGTAGCCATAGTCAGCGGCTGCGCGCTCTAGTTCTTCCATTACGGTGCGCGGGTAACCAGAGCAACTGCCAATTTTAACGCCTTGTTTTTGAAGGCGTTCGATTACTTCTAAAACGCCGTCAATTGGCATAGCACGTTCTGCTACCTTAGCTTTTTGTAGTGGCATAAAAGTTTGATAAATATGATCAATCTGAGCATTACTCATTGGCTCACCGAATTGTGCACACCAACGTTGATTAACTTGTTTCAGCTTGCCCAGTGCTTCAATGTGTTCCCACTTGCCCATGCCCATAGGGATACGCGCTTCCTCAAGGGAAATATCGAAATCATAAGCGGTTTTAAAGGCTTCAACAAAAATGCTGGTGGGTGCTATGGAGCCATGGTCGACGACTGTGCCAGCCCAATCTAAAATAAGTGCTTGAATATGTTGCATAGTTTTTCCTTAGTGAATAATTAGTAACTGGCGGCAAGCGTTTTGCCACGCATTCTGGGCGATAAAATGATGTGAAAGTACACTGTGGAGCTGGCGACAAGTCCGGCAGCTAAAATGCTCACCCAATAACTGGTTGCGATAAAGAAGTTCAGCCAAGACAGATTGGGTTGTGCAATGGTGCGATAAAGTAAAATGCTAACCGAGCCGATGTAACCGGCAGAATCGGCAAGATATAGTAAGAACCCAACATTGGCCGTACCACCAACAACGGCAACCATGCGATCGAATAAAAAACAATTGTAGGGAATGTAGGCAATGTACAGCCCTGCGCCTAAGGTAACCATCCACGTCTTGGCATCGATAAATTGTGATTCGAAAGCATAAGTGCTGAGCCCCAACAGCAGTGCGCCAAATAGAATAAAACCATGGTTTACAAAAAAGGCTTTTTTATTGTTTTTGACTAACACCATGGCAGCTAAAGCCAGCAGTACAAAAAATGCGATGCGAATACCCGCATAGGCGAAGATACTCGGCTCTGAACCATACCCGAGTGCCTGCCAAAGCTCGGCAGAAAAGTTATCTCTAAAGTCTCTAAATCCGGTGAACAGTAAAAAGCTGAGTAATAGTGCACAAATGCCAAACCAATAACGTGTAAAAAACTGCCAGCGGGCTTTGCCATCCATTGGTACACGCACCTTCCGCTGAGCAATATCCTGCGCATTGGGCTCCGGCAATAACGCTAGGCAATATACGCTGATAAATAACAGGGGTAAGAACAGGGCGCCTGTGGCAGCGGGCATCCATAATTCATCAACAGCAAACGCATCCATGAGGTAACGGCCAACCGTTTTGACAATACCTGACGCCAAAATGAAGGTAATACACAGTATCGCACCGAGTATCTCGGTTGTACGTCTGCCTTCGAGAAAGCTAAACACTACACCCCAGATCATGCCAAGAGATAAGCCATTTAAGAATAAGCACACCACATTAAGGCCAACAGGCAGCAAGGCAAAAAGCACGAGTGACAACTGGGCAAGCAAGATCATCAAAATAATGGCGTATGCGCGTTTATTGTGATGCATTTCGGAAATTATTTTGACGCCGATAAATTTCGCCAGCATATATCCCAGCACTTGGCTTAACACCAGCGCGACCTTGTAACTGACTAGCCAATCAAAGGTGTCGATGTTGGCATAGCTGACGGCAGAAAATGGTTTTCGAAATGCGTACATGCAAAAGTAAGTGATAAATGCACTGGTTGCGGCGAACAACACAAAAGCGGGCCCTTGTGCTTTATGCAGCCAATGCGATGAAGGTAACGACATAGATTTACTCATTCAGTAGAACTCAGTTTTAGGCGCACCACGAACCCTCTTGTTCGTGGTGCAGCGTGCTAATTAAAAGCGGTAATTCAAGCCAACCATGCCGCGAATACCGTAGTATTCCACTTGCAGCGGTCGGTTTTCGTTGCCTTGGTAATACTTCAGCGGTTCGTTGGTGAGATTATTTAGCTCTAAGTAAACTAGCGCATCGTCGTTAAGTTGATATGACGTGGTAAAATCTACGCTGGTGTTGTCACCGTAGTAACGGTCTTGTTGTGCGGTTTTACCGTGTTCTTCAATGTATTCTCCTTTGTGGTTAACCGCTAAGCGCGCGGCAAATACCGTGTTGTCGAAATACAAGGTCATGTTGTACAGCGCATCCGCTTGGCGAGGAATTGCCACGTCTGCTCTGTCAGGCGTGGTCATTTTTGAGTCCATAAAGGTGGCGTTGGCCATTACCCCAAAATATTCCAATGACGGTGCGATAAACCCTAAGTCTCGATTAAAGGCAACTTCTAAGCCCATGAGTGACGCATTTTCACCATTTTCAGGGCGAAGTAGGTTTACGCCTTGTTTATTACCATAGCGACCTACCGAACTGTTTTGGAAAATGGGGTCTTCAATATCTTTATAAAACACACCTGCTGAGAACAAGCCAACGCGCTCAAAGTAGTGTTCATACATGAGGTCAATATTATTCGAATAGGTCGGCTCTAGGTCAGGGTTACCTGAGTGCAGTTTGTTTTCTATTTCTAAGTAAGTGGCACCCGGCGACAAAGAACCAAAATCAGGGCGTGCGAATGTACGTGTCAGTGCTAAACGCACGTTGTTCATATCATCAAAACGATAGGTGGCGTGTAGTGCTGGCAGTACAGACAAATAGTCATTTTCAGCTTGGTTGCTCACTACGCGTTTTTCGTCTTTTAAATAGGTGTAGCCATCTACTTTCGTGTCGGTGCGTGTCAGCCTCACGCCACCGAGTATTTCTAGTTGGCGACTGGCTTGATAAGTTGCCATGGCATATGCGCTGGCATGTTGTTCATCCACATTAAAATTGCGACCGAGTGCGCCGCCATTGCTCACCAAAGCGGACTCATCTTCAACCAGTCTAAACTTATGCTTATTTTGCGTCCAAAACTGGGCTAGTTCATCAGTGCTGGCAACTTGCGAAAACTGGCTGTGATAATCGATATTAAGTTCGCTTAAATAGTCGCTGCGACCGGGTTGAGAAGAGAGCTTAAAGTTAGCGAGAGTAGGGGCATCACCATAATTTGTATCATTCCATTCATAAAACTCGTCGGCAAAGCTGGCTTGGCGCACTTTATCACGATATTTCACGCCAAATTTCACCACTAAGCTGTCATCAAGCTGCCAATCTAAATCGGCAGAAAATACCACGCGGTCTTTTTCATTCACGAATACTTTGTATAACTCGACCCAAGCGAGTTTAGTTTTTGTTGGGTCCATACGAAAATCACTGGGTAGGTGATTGCTGATAGCATTCCAAGGGTCTGAGCCGCCATCTATCTGATTATATGCGTAATTTTTCCCTGTTTCTCTATCTTCAAGGCCGATGTAACCAACATCCTTTTGATCAAAACGTACTACAAAATAGCTGTTGTCTTCGGTATTGGGCATATCACCATAGCGGAACTCGTTTTCGTAACTGGCCAAAGACCAAGTGAACGTTTTATCAAAGCCAAAATATTGCTCACCAGCCAGTTCAAAGCCCTGCATTTCGGTGATGAGTTCGTTGCGAATGTGCTGCACTTCAACGCGGTCTTTATCAAAGCGCATGCGGTGTTTATAGTGAGTTTCATCATCAATTAGGGTGCCATACATGGCGCTGGCACTGAGGGTGCCTTGCTCTAGGCGGTACTCAACAGAGCCGTTTAAACCATAGGTTTCACGCGTGCCTGTGTAATCACGCAGCTCCAAACGGTGAATACCTATGCCATCATTGCCGCGACGAGGTTCGTAGTTATCGGTGGCCCAATCACGCTGCCAAGCTGTTGCGTTAATTAAAAAACCGAGCTTGTCGTTCAGCAAGCGGTCGCCATACAAAATACTGGCAGAGTAATTTTCACCATCCGATAACTCATTAGTGCCTATAGCAAAGTTGGTATTAAGTACAAACTCATCAGGGGCCTTTTTGGTAATAAAGTTAACATTACCACCAATGGCATCGCCTTCTAAATCTGGGGTTATCGCTTTTGATACTTCAACAAACTCAATTAATTCGCTTGGGAAAAAATCGAACGCAGTGGCACGGCTGGTGGTTTCCTCTTCTGCTGTTGGTAAACGGTTGCCATTGATTGATGCGGAGCTCCATTGCGACGGTAGGCCACGTACAGCGACAAAACGCCCTTCGCCCTGATCGCGTTCAATCGATACACCAGGGATACGCTGCACTGCTTCGGCGGCATTGCGGTCTGGTAGTTTACCTATGCCATCGGCTGAGATCACATTAATGATGTTGCTGGCATTTTTTTGCGTGTTGGCTGCGGCCATTTCGCCGCGTTGAATTTGCCCTACCGCAACCACTTCTTCAATGCCGCTTTCTACCTGCGCATTTAATACAATGGGCGTAAGTGCTTTACGTTCGTCGTCAGTTACAGTGATGCTCAGTGTTTTGGACTGATAGCCCATATAGTTCACTTCAAGCTGATATGTGCCTGCGGGCAGTTTTGGTAATTCAAAGCGGCCATTAAAGTCAGTGACTGCGCTTTTATTACTACCAACCACTTTGATCAGTGCGCCGGATAAGGTATGTTGCTGATCTTTTACGATACCGGATAGTTTTGCGTCTCCAGCAAACAAATGAGGGCTGGTCAGTAATAATAAGCTGCTCGCTAAGGTAGAAAGTTTGTTCATTGTCGGTTTCTCAGTTGGGTTTGTTCTGGTCTAGACCAATTATTTGAAACTTATAATAGAGACGCTTTTTTACAAAACCGTGACGTTAAGATGAAACCAGCATGATCGTACTGATTTTGTAAATAGTTAGATGATTGAAGTGTTATAACGTGAAAACAAAAACGCATGACGAAAGCCATGCGTTAGAGCTCTACGTGTTTATGCGCTAATTAGTTAGCAGGAACTGTGGTGATAGGGTCAGCGGTACCACCACAATCAAATTTGGCAACATGCTCATTGCTGCCTATGGTACTTGGTGTGCCCGCTGATGCATCCCATTCTAAACCGCAGTGTTTGCCACTGATGGTGGTATAAATAGTGCTGCTAGATATACGAACAGGATCGGCTTTGTCACTGCAGTCGAACTTAGCAAGGTGTTCATTGTCGTCAAGCGCCGATGGCACACCGTCGCTTGCTTGCCATTGTAAGCCGCACGATGAGCCATAAATATTGGCATAAATGACGTCATTCATTACCAATAAAGGATCGGCTGAACCACCGCAATCAAACTTTGCAACATGCTCTGAGCTTTGCAAAATTGAAGGTGAATCTACATCTGCATCCCACTCAAAACCACAATTGCGACCAGAAATTGGGCTATACAGTTTGTTGTGATCTTGACGGCTTAGCAAAGAAAGGCCATCAAGCGATGGGTCGAATGAGAGCTGCATAAAGTCGATGATGGTTGGGACGATTGAGGTTTGTGCAGGCTGATTGTACAGGCCAGAGAAATCTTGATTGGCAACGGAAATATAGCGTAGGTTTTGCATCGATAATGACTTATTACTGGCAATGAAGATGGTTTTTTCGCTGAGAGTTTGATTGCCATGACCGTAGCCATTGCTGCCATTGCGACCGTGATCTGTGGTTACAAGTACTAACCAATCTTCTCCCGTACTTTGCTCACGTTGCTCAACCGCATCTAACATTTGGCCAAGGCGTCTATCACTATCGATGATGGATTGATCGTACTTTGCTCCCCAACCATGGCCATGGCCAGCACCATCTGGCTCATCTAAATGGATAAAAACAAAGTCAGGCTTAGCGCTTTGCAAAGTATCAATAACCCGTTGCGTACTACTATCATCACTGCCACCTTCCGAATGTGCGCTCAGTAGTGGGATATCTTGAGAAACGATTTGCGAATTAATCGTTCCCCATGTGGAGAAAGAGTAGATCTCGGCACTCGCGTCATGCTGGTGGATGCGCCTAAAAATACTTGGCCAGTTTGTATTGATTGGGCCCGTGTAATTATCAGGAATTTGGTGCTTATTTACCCATACGCCAGTCAAGATGGTTGCCCAGCCTGGACCGCTGCTGGTTTTTTGCTGTGAAAAGCGTCCATTTATGCCACCGGCATACGCTTTAATTAGGTTTAGCCTATCAAACGCGGGGGTAGGTAAGCTTTGAATATGCTCAAGTTGAGCGCCATCAACGCCTACCAGTAGAACATTTTTATCCATTTGTGCTGCCATGCTGGCAAAACTTGGCAGTAGCGCGATTGCGCTTAGTAGTGCTTTTTTCATTTTAGAATTTTCCTCATTTCCAGTTAAATGTGTCTCAATCGGGTTCTGGTATAGTCCAGATTTTATGTGATTTTTTAGTGACAGGCATAAGAAGGATCAGAGCGATTTTTATGACTTGGGTCATAAATTAGCCGTAATGGACGAAAGTGGCGCGATTTAATACGTCTGTAATGTGGCGTAATCGACTAATTTATCAGTTGTTTTTACTCTTATTAGTGAATGTATGGTTGTCTTGCTTATGTGAATGTAAGTGGGCCACTGTGCAGAGATAAAACTCTATGCGTATCAAAGTAGGTTTATACGCAGAACCTACCTTTTAAAGGAACGATGATGAATAAGCTAACCAAACTGTCGTATTTATGCGCATCTTTGCTTGTTGCAGGATGTAATTCCACACCCCAAACAGTTGTACCAGAGCCAATTGAAAATGACCCAAGAGAAGCCGTTTTGGTTTTTTATAATGGCGATGTGATCACGGTTGACGACAGCAAAAAATTTGAGATAAAGCATGAAGACAAGCCAGCGGTTTTGGTTGTTGATGGCATCATCAAAAAGGTAGGGCATAAAGACAAGGTAAAAAACATTATTCAAGCAAACTACGTGGATGACACAAAATATAATGTTCAATACATAGATTTAAATGGTCGCACCTTAATGCCTGGCTTTATTGAGCCACATGCGCATTTGGAGATCACAGCACAAGCGGGCATGGTTAAAAACCTCATGCCGTGCTTACCTAACAAATACCAACAAAAACTCGATACCGACTATGGTTGGTTTTATTACCCCAAGGATAAGAATGGCCAATTTTCAGGCTGTTATTTGTATTTAGATGACGCGATTGCCAGTGTAGCGACCGAAGGCACAGTTGTTAATGGCTGGAAAGTGGGCAACGGTTTAGATCCATCGCGTATGGTACAAAAAAAATACGCGGAATTGGGTTTTGACGAACGACTCAATAAAAATAAAGAGTTCCTCAACTTTCCAATGTCTTATATAAAAGATGAGCAAGGACAGCTGATGACGGAACACCCCGTTTTTCTCTTTGATCAATCCGGCCATTTGGCTTATGCCAATATGAAAGCTTTTGAAAAGTCGGGGTTCTGTGACAAGACGGTTTCACCGTCAGAATTGGCTTTACTTTCACCCAACGCGAAAGAAAAGTTGTTAAAACTGGGCTACTCGTATAGCAGCTCAAGTGATGGTGTTTTATTAAGTTGTTCTGGTAAAAAGCAAGACATGCAGCGCAATCAGATTATTTTGCAAGACTTATGCTTTAGTGATGGTGAGCTTGCTATAACGCCAATGATAAAAGGTGATGAACAAGCTGACTGGCAATACTCAGGCCTCATCAAAGAGTCGAGTGCTTACATGATGTTTGTTAATGCGATGATGAGTAAAAAGAGCGATGGAGCGTTGAACATTCGTGGCATGATCAAACATGGTGCTTCTGAAGGAGCGCAAGCAAAATGCCCGATCAGTGAAAGCTCGGTACAACAGAATGAGCCAGCCAGTCTAGCTTTGATGAATACCATGAAGTACATCTTAAATACTTCCTCACAACAGGGCGTAACTATGTTTGTAGAGGGCGGTACAACGCCTGAGATGAAAGCGAACTACACAACACTTGCAGATAATGATGAAGCTTACACCCGTATTCGTTCACTTTATGATTGGCGTGAATTTGATGATACAACTACCCGTGTGCCTCTAGATGATGAGGTTTATAACGGGATGTTTTCAGCGGAAGGGATTAAGTTACTATCCGATGGTTCGACCCAAGGTTGTAGCGCGAATTTAGTGAATGATTACAGTGAAGATGGGCTCTGTGAAGCATTTGGGCGAGGCCATGAGGATTATAATCAAGATGAGATCCAAAAAAACCTACAGAAATTTGCCGATTGTGGTTGGTATTTCAATATCCATGCTAATGGTGACCAAGCTATCAAAGACTCCGTTGGCGCTTTAATTGCCATGAAAGGTAGTTTAAGTGATGCTTATGGTAGCGATGTGGCATGTAAAAATAGGCAGCAGCAAACGGACTATAGCCAGCTACATCATACTATTATTCACTCAACAGTGAGCAATAAGCAAAGTGGTAAAGCAAAGAATGCGAGTGCAAAGTCTGACAATGCGATTGTAGAAAATTACCTTGAGGCACGAAAAGAACTACCTAATTTGTCTCCTAGTCACTTGATTGCACATGTTGCTTATTGGGGGGCATCGATGAGAAATGAGTTGGGTGATGCACGTGGCAACAATATAGACCCAATGGGCGATGAAAAAAGGGCTGGAATTCCGTTTTCAATGCATAGTGACTTAAGTATCAGTCCGTTGTTCCCTCTGTGGTTTATTGAGCAAGCGGTGACACGTAATACATGGGAATATCCTAATTTAGAGTTTCCAAGTCAGTCATTGAATACTGAACAAGCGATAACAATTCAAGACGCGATTAAGGCGGTAACCTTGGTACCAGCGCAACAACATAACATCGCCGATAAATTAGGTTCAATCACAGAGGGCAAATTGGCAGATCTAATCGTTTTGGATCAGAACCCTCTTGAGTTTGATACGGACGAAGAAGGCCGTCAAAAAACAAACATTCATAGCATTAATGTTGAATGTACCTTTATATCTGGGGAGCAGATTAAGTGGTTTGACCTTAAAGCGTTACAAGATACAGGAGAGGAAATTGTAAAAGGCCCAAACTGTGCTTTGTTACCAGGTCGACTCTCTGATCTGTAATCACTGACTTATGGTGCTCAAAAAGTTGAGCACCATATAAAAACCACTTTTCCTGCCGAAAATATTCCGTAATAGACCGCAGTTTTTGAGTAAATAACCTAATTCAACTAATTAAATTGAAAATTTTTTCCTTAAGCGAACAACAAAACTAGAAACAAACATCAATTACTCAAACCAAAGAAACAAAATCGCTTAATCAAACGCTTAAGCCAATTTCAAATATACGATTATTGAAAAAGTTGTATATAAAGCGCATTGCAAATACCTGTTGCATTGCAATGGAAAGTACAAATTTTACACTGAGAGGCTTGACCTCTTACCACCTTGCTTTATATTTTTTGTTACTAAACTGTTACATTTGGAGCAAGAAAATGAAGAAAATTATTCTAATAACTTTTATAGGGTTTATGTCGGTTTTTGCACAAACTGCGCAATGTGATGACGAGCTGGAATATCCAGTTGTGCTGGTCCATGGCTTGTTTGGCTTTGATAATTTACTTGGTGTGGATTACTTCTATCGCATCCCTTCGGCGATACAGCAAGAGGGTGGGAATGTATATGTTGCAGAGGTGTCATCGGCGCATAATTCTGAGTTAAGAGGTGAACAGTTACTCGAACAAGTTGCCCTTGTTAGAGCCATTACTGGCAAAGATAAGGTTAACTTAATTGGTCATAGCCAAGGTGCACAAACCATACGCTATGTTGCTTCGGTCAAACCTGAATGGGTGGCATCGGTTACGAGTATTGGCGGCGTAAACTGGGGCAGTCGCTTTGCTGATGTAGTGCGTGGCAGTGTGGACCAAGGCTCTTTCTCTGAGCAATTTTTAGCATCGCTTGCCAATGGGTTAGCGGGGTTGATAGATTTATTATCGGGCAAAGCAACGGCGCCCAAAGATGCGTTAGAAGCGCTAAGTGCGTTGACAACCGAGGGCACTGTGGCATTTAATCAAAAATATCCAGAGGGCGTACCAAGTGCCTACTGTGAGCAAGGTGATATGCTTGCTGATAACGGCGTATACTACTTCTCATGGAGTGGTGCAAAAGCATGGACCAATGTATTTGACCCTGCTGACAATGCGCTTGCACTGTTCTCACAAGTGTTTGATGAAAAAGGCGATGGTTTAGTGTCGTCATGTTCAAGCAATTTGGGTTATGTGATTGGCAACGACTTTAAAATGAACCATCTCGATCAGGTTAACCAAACCATTGGTATTCATCACCTGTTCGAGACTGATCCAGTTACTTTGTATCGCCAGCATATCCGTCGCTTAAAGGCGCTTAGCTTATGAGATTTTGGCACCTTTTTTCACTCGTTAGTTTGGCTGTAGTCGGTTACTTTTTATTAATTGACTTGAGTGTCACCGATAAGAAGATTGACCAAAGCAGTCTATCTGAAGAGTTTGCTGTGACTAAGGTGCCAGTGGATCCCCTATCGTCCACAGTGCCAGCCAATGTTGAGCATTGTGGTAAGATTAGCAAAGCGCATAAGCACCAAATTGATGATTGGTTACTGGCGCTACAAACACAAGACAAGCTGGATGACTGGCAAGCGAACTTAGAGCGCTTACCCGCATGCTTACATGCTATTACCAAAGATTACTTATCATACAAACAATCGCTGGGTGAAGTGGATGATAACCTGAACCTTCATGAGCGATTAACGGTATTAAAATCATTGCAAACACAGTATTTTAGCGAACAAATCATCGATGCATGGTTTGCTGATGAAAACGCGTGGGATAGCAACGCGTTAACACGTTGGCAAATACTCTCAGATAAATCACTCAACGCTGCGCAAAAAAATGTGTTAATAAGTGCTCATCTTAGCCAACTCCCCGAGGGAGAAAAGCAACTGATCAATTCGGCTCAAACCTTTAGCCAATTGGCCAAGCAGTGGCAAACAATGGACTACAACCAGTTGCGCGAGTCATATGGTGATGACGCGGCACAGCGACTGCTCCAATTACAGTCACAACAACTTCACTGGCAACAACGGGTGGACGACTTTAAAAAACAGCGAGATGACATCATCACCCGCTTCGAAGGAGCACAGCAACATGAAAAGGTACTAGCATTAAAGCAGTCGTTATTTAGTGACAACGAACTAAAACGCCTACATATTTTACTAGATGACTAAGGGGTGGAAGCTTGGTGTAGGTTGGCATCAGCGAAGCGGCACCCGACTATGGATTGGTATAGTACGGCAATAATCAAGATGCGCAAATAAGATTAATCGCCAAGATGTGCTCTTATTGGTGAGTGGTTAATAAAATGCGCACCTTTTAAGAACCAACGGAATGGGACGGCTGAAGCTATACTTCAACCGTGCCAAATTTTGATGCTACAAGCATCTGATCCTAGTTCCTAGAATCTGTTAGATATGAGCGAACAAATTCACAATGCCTTCGGCTTCAGCTTGTACAGTACTTCAGCACTTACCCAATAGATATCCCCGTCACTGTCTTTAAATTCTTTTGGCATACGGTTAAAGAAAAGGTATTTACCATCCGGTGATACATAGCCGCCAAGTTCCGCGCCTTCAGAGTTTACTTCAGCGCCTAGGTTAATCGCTTCACCCCAAGAGCCATCTTTTTGCTTGAAGCTGACATATAAGTCTGAGTCACCATGCCCTTCTTCTCTTTCGCTATCCCAGATGAGGTAAGACTCGTCCTGTGCGATAAACGGGTGTGCAGTCCATTTTCCCGAGTTGATGTGTGGCGGAAAAAGTTCCGGTGATTGGCGTTTGCCATTTTTGATGGTTGAAAAACGCAATACATCATTGTTTTTTGCATCATCAAACACATAGGTTCCCTTGTTTGATGAGGTTAAACGCATGATCCCATAGTCTTTTTTATCAATCATCGGGCCGATACTTTTTATCTCTGACCAACCGTTTTTGGTAAGCGTTCTGTACTTTTTTCCTAAATACATAATCTTGCCATCATGGCTCACGATAGGGCGGCCAACCCTTGGCCCAACAACTGACTCTGTCCATTGGTTGTTTTCGAGCTTAAAGCGCATTAACCACCATTTGTTCACGCCGTTTTCCTTCCTCGTAAAGTAAAATTCGGTCATGTCAGGCGTAAACGAACCACTGAAGTCACGATTGTCTATTGAGACATAACCAGGCGCGAATACTTTGGCGGTCATCCCCGGTGGCGTTTGCCCAAGATAAGGCCCTGAGAGTTGCTGATGTTGTTCTTGGCTAAAACTACTAAAGCTGCTTAATAAAAAGAGACTCGATACAAACGAGCGCTTAAAAACGTTGGTCATGACTTTACCTCATATTTTGACTTTGACTACTTTTGGATAGACGACAACTAAGCTCTCATGTTCATGTTTTGCGTGCTTGATGTTCATTTGATTTTTAACTGACTTCTTAATGAATCGATCTCAACCTTTTGATTATATTGCTAACATTTTTATTTCAGGGAGGTGATGCTATTTGATGCAGGCGTGTATGTATGAGCGCAGTAGCGCATCAATGTTTATGTAAATTGATATATGTCAGTTTGCTTTTTCTCTCGCTGTGCACAGTAGCGCAAAAAACCACCAATAAGCCAAAGTGTATTACTCGATTTATCATTCTATAACTGGGTTACATTGTCTATATTTTAACCTTTATTTAACTTTGTGAGGCGTAAAGTCAATCAGAAAAGGAATTGAGATTATGAATGCAACATTAAAAGAAATGCGGTTTGATTTGACTTCTCGGCTTTTGCATTGGCTCTCTGCGGTCATCATTATTTGGGCAATGATGTCAGGGTTGAGCATCGTATTTTTTGAGTTAGACGATAGCTGGCGAAAGTCGATACAGAAGTTTAATGTCTCCATTACGACTTTGTACATTCCATTTTTTTGCTGGCGGGTAGCGCATATGCTGAGGCGCTGTAAACCTAGTTATCAAAATGTGTTAACTCCCTTACAAGTACGCTGCGCATGTATTGCACACATGTTGATTTACGTACAGGTGGCTTTGGTCTTGGTTTCAGGGATTTTAATGATGGATAGTCAGTATGATGTTTTTGGTTTGGTTGTGTTCGAGCCTATCATAAGCGAAGCACATGTGCAGCGTACTTTTGCAAAGTTACATCACTATTGCAATTACCTGTTACTCGTTTTTGTGATTGGACATGTACTCGCTGTGGTTAAACATCAACTCGCAGGGCGAGCGATTTTGAAAAGAATGCTTTAAAAGCGGCTGAAATGGTTATATCCATACGTCGTTTTGTGCAGTGAGCTCGCCGCCAGCGTCCCCAGTATTGACAACGTTGTTTGGCTCAATGATCATGACTTTACATTCTTGGTCAGCAAATGGTTTGTGTTCAATGCCTTTGGGTACAACGTACATTTCACCCTCAGAGAGTGTGACCGTTTTGTCATGAAATGCGATGTTCAAAGTACCTTCGATGACCAAAAACACTTCATCTGTATCTTTATGATCATGCCAAGTGAACTCACCTTGTAATTTGACTAATTTGAATTGGTAGTCATTCATTTGCGCGATCACTTTAGGTGACCAATGCTCCGTAAACTTTGAAAATTTCTCTTCGAGGTTTATCTTCCCTTGCGGCATCATTTCCTCCTGCAAAAATAAATTTAATTAAATAGAGCCGACTGGTTGTATAACATGATTTTACTACTCAAGATAGTGATTAGATAAATTAAAATAACCATGTCATATTCCAAATTGGGATTATATATAATGATTAATTGCATTGCCTTCTGTCACCTGTAAGCATCGATTTAGTCAAATAGTGAGATGCTATTTAAAGGGATGAATGTCTTCTTAAATGGCAGGTTTGGTGTATTTTTATTTCGAATGGAGCAGGGGAAGGCTATGAAAGGTGCAACAAATATGCTGGTCGATAGCAATAAATTTAAAGTAATGGATGGTTTTAATGCTGAAAATTTTGAAACACACGGCTGCGAAAGTACCCTCGTTGAAAAGTACCAGCCTATGCAAAGGTTTTTTCATTGGATTTCAGCGGTTGTAATACTATGGGCGACCATCACTGGATTTTCGGTCGCGCTTGGTATTTTTTCCAGCGAGTACAAGAATATAATTGGTAATTTTAATGTGGCCTTAACACTTGCTTTTATACCTTTTTTCATAATCAGAGTATTCACATGTATTTGTATGGGAAAGCCAAAAGATAGTCGATTTTCAAAAAAACAAACTAAGCTAATATTCCTTGCTCACTTTTTTATCTATACATCTATTTCTGTTGTTTTGATGAGCGGATTGCTTATGATGGAGAGAAACATTAATTTATTGGGATGTTATACATTTAAACCTATTTTAGAAGTGGGCTATTATACCGCGCTGTCTCTTGAGGTGCACCGATATAGCTGCGCTGTACTTGCATCTTTTATACTTGTACACATATTCGCTGTCATTTATCACCATAGTAAAGGGGTGAATGTAATTAACAAAATGACTTGAATATAACTTTTTTATATATCTTATTTTATATAAGCCCATTCCACATGGATTTATGGGCTTATTTCGCTCAGGTCAATAGAGTAGTTTTTATTTGCTCGTACCCTTTCTTCTATCAGATTTAACTTTCCTATATATTCTTTTGCCCTTTGCCACTTTTCTCTATTAATGTAACCGTGTTTATTTTTCAATTTACACTTACATATAGACGCTACTTTGATTGTTATGTTTGCTTTACAGTTGCAGCTGGGTGTGTGCTTGTAATGGCCCGACATAAACTCAAGCACATTTTTACGAGCCCTAGACAGGCGTTGTCGATAATTTGCATTGCTAATGTTTAGGATACTCGCCGCTTCTTGTGGTTCAATGTCAAAAATCTCACCTAGCAAATACGCTTCTCGGGCTTTAATGTCTAGGCATTCGATCATAGCGATGCTGCACGAGATACTGAACTCTTCTAAAACTCTTTGATAGTGCGGTGTGTCTGACTCGTGGTAATATTCTTGCGCTGCAATTTCATGAATATTTTCATAAACACCTTCAAAACTCATTTCTTGCTCAGCACGCTTTTTTTCCCTCATTGTTATTAGTGAGTTTATTGCAATTCTGTATACCCAGGTGGAAAATTTTGACTCCCCCCTGAAGCTGTCTAGGTTTCTAAATATTTTAAGAGCAATCTCCTGACGAGCCTCCTGTGCTTCATCGCTATCGTTTAAAAAACGATATGCGATGGCATAGGCGTGCTTGCTTAGGCGACGGAACAACAATTCAGTCGCTGCTTTATTGCCTATTTTAGCTTCGTAAACTAGCAGATCTAACTCTTCAATATGATTATTCGAGGTATTTTTATTTTGCCATTTGTTACTTCTTCTTGTCATTTTTTAACTCAAATAAATTGCAATAATAGCAGTGTTTTTTATATATGATGTTAACTTTTCATTGTGTTTGCGAGCTTTTATGATTTCTCCCCTCCACTTGTGTATTTAAAGAGAGTTTTTAGTCCTGTTATTTTTATTTTAATGATGTTGCCTTTTAATTATTTCAATGATTGGAAGTTTGCATTTATTTTTTAAATTATTTCTTGTCACATATGTGTTTTCTTTTTGTCTAACAGTTCGAGTGGGTGATTTTTAAGCTTCTATTTCATTCGTTGTCGAAAAATGTATGTTTTAAATTTTTATATTTCATTAAAAATTAATGGAAATGTCGTACGGGAATTTGTATGTGAAAATCGGAATATAAATTGGAGATAATATTTTTTTATTAACCTACTCCTAATTTTTATGTGCTTTAAAATTCTCTACTTTTTGAAGTGGCGCTCACTTTTAGTGCTAAATGGTTAATATTTTTGTACGAGTAACTTGAATACGACGTTCGGCGATTAGTCGCACCTAAATGAACGGCCAGATATGTTTTTTATGAATAAATTCATTGGGTTAAAAGGGGGTAGTTATGTAAGTTGTAGTTGAGGTAGCGCTTATCAGAGTTAATTCCAAAAATAGATGGCAGCTATACCCAAATGAGGTGTTGCTTAGAGAGGTTCGAATGATGTCGTTTTACATGGAAGGTGCCAAGTCACGTAATTCGTTCAAGTATCGCTCAATTGCTTTGAGCTTCTTTATTCGCCAACTGACCGTAACTTCTGAGCTGCGATCACTGGCTAGAGCTTGGTGACACAAAACTTGCCTTTTGTGTTATCAAATTTGGCTTTTTATTAAATGGATGATTATTTAAAACAAGTTAGAGAACAATTATGAATATTATATCAAAAGCTTGCCTTTTGGGTGCAATCACGTTTTATAGCGCTTACTCGTTCGCCCAAAATGAAACAATATATTTGACCAACGAAGATTTTAAATTTGGTACTTACATTATTGATGAGCCAGGTACATATGTTTTGAAAGAAGACATAAGCTTCAATCCCAATAGTATTGAAACATTAAGTATCACCGCTATGCAGCGCCCTGATCTTGCCGAACGCTTTCACTTGGCTTTACCAGTGAACCCTTACGAATCAGGGTTTCCTTTATTTACCCAATATAAGCTTGGTCCATCTTCCAATAGTGAGTTTGCTCCATTTACCAGCAAATACGATCCTGCGGCTTTTAGTTTAGGGTTTTTTGCCGCTATTGTTGTAAGCGCTGAGAATGTTACGATAGATCTGAATGGCAAAGAGCTAAAACAAGCTGAAGAGCATGCCTTGGTGCAACGTTTTTTCTCATTGATAGAGCTTGCAAATCAGCCATTTATTCCAAAACAGGGGCCCGCAGATTTTGGCCAAACGTTTGTTCCTGCAAAAAATGTAGTGATTAAAAATGGTAAGTTAGGCCTATCTGCACATCATGGAATTCATGGCAATGGTAATGTCAATGTACGTATTGAAAATGTTGACTTTGATGGCTTTGAAGTTGCAGCGGTGGCACTTAATGGTGTAGATGGCTTACAGATCACTAATTCGTCAGCAAATAATCAAAAGCATATTCCTGTGCTGGGGCTTTTTTCGGCGGCACAATTTATTAAACACTACGTGAACTACTTAGAACGTATCGACTCTGCAACGGTATTAACGGTGAATGGTGTTGAGCTGAGTGTTCATGATATTAAAGAGAACTTACAAGCAAGCATTAACGATGCATTTTGGGACATTGCTAAATATGGCAAAATTGACAGTGCCACTCACCCTGATGAATACGCCATGTATTACAACAAGTCAGGTTTGCTCGATGGTAATTCCTATTCTTATTTAGTGAATCATATGGGGGTGGCGGTGAATGGTTTCCCTGTGATGCCACAAACTGCGGATAAGTTTCCAGCTCGAAATGTGACGTTTACCAATGTGACTGTTGAAGAGCAGTTTGTCGATATAAAAGAAGTGGTTGCAATTAACAACAATGGTCGCGCAGTGATCGACCCGAATGGCGCCGTCTTTCAGCTTTTTAATCGTCATCCAGACACCGGTAAGTTGATTACGATTTCAGATGAGTCATTAGACAAGGCAATGTATGTGGGTAATGCAGTTAGCAATGCTCAAGCGTTTGTTGCTAAAGCAAAGCTTAATGGCGAGTTTCAAAATGCGCCGTTTGACTTATCTAGACTCAATATTAGTCAAGAATTATTGAATTGGGTGGAAGGTAAGCCTGGTAATGAACACCTGTCATCCATCGTCAATTTACCAAATGGCCTATTTTGTAATGGCGATAGCATGTTTCACGTAAATAAAGGAGTCATTGGCTTTAAACTGGATGGCGCTGAGCATGTCTCTTTAGTAAACACTAAAATTGGTAAAATTAAAAACTTTAGTCAACCGGGCTCGTCGTTATGTGGCGATCCTAATAAGGTTAAGTCACACCCAGCAGCAACCTTATCTGGGTATGGCGGCACCGCGGCGCGAGGCTACTCTGTTTCGGGGAGCGCATTTGTAAATATTCTTGGTACTGACATTGGCGAAGTGTATTCAGCACATGGCAATGTAAGCGGCATTGACGTATTAACCAACTCGCAAATGGTGACTTTAAATAGCATTTTGCTGAGCTGGCTTGAAGATGTCTCAGGTGTTTATCACCCCGCGGGTATTGAAGTTAGTAGTGACACGTTTGGTACCGTTGTCCAAGATGCTTGTTTGCAATCAAACCCAGAAAATACATTGGTTGATCATAGCCAGATGATTTTTACTTTTACACCTAATTGTTAGTACAACCTTTGATACATTTTAAAAAGGGCACAAAGGTTTTGTGCCCTCTATTTTCGTACTTTTTTGAAACAACACAATGAATTGAACTGATCAGTCACACGTCTTGGTAGCTATGGTTGTGATTGGCGTATGTGGGTTATTTTTCTACCTTGTTCGTAGGGTTATTTACTGATTAAACATAATGTCGCCAATTTAATGCCATTTGCTTTGCTGATCCCCATATGTGGCATTATTGGTGCTAATTTACTACTGCTAGAGTATCTCACTCATCTTGAAGTGCTGGGAGCTGGAATGAGCATAATGGGAATAGTGATCAGTGTGTCAGGTAATAGGTTCAATGTAGCTAAAATTGCTAACAAGGTGCGTATAGAAAAAATGAAGTAAGTGGATATTTTGGCTCAGTAGGTAGTATTTACTTACTTACCATCTGAGCCTGATATCAACAGCTTAAAATTGGCTATTTGCAATATCTTCCATCACATTCAATGCTTGCTCAAGCTGATTTTGGCTAACGTAAGGAGCAGGCCCTAAACGTAGTTGCTCACCTCGGCTATCTGATTGAACGCCATGTTCATGTAATTTGGATACCCATTTGCTTGCGTGTGGTGTTGTCAGCGCCAAAAAGCCGCCGTTATTTTCATGTTTATGACTAGCAAATGTAAACGCTTGAGCGAGCTTTGGAGATGATTCAATACCGCTTCGTAGCGTTGCGATTTGCAGTTGGTTAATCGAGCGAAGGACATTGATATCCAGATTTTGTTGCTCAAAAAAGTCGAATACGGCGGCTGCACGATAATGACTGCTCGGATCGTAAGTGGCGCCTTCGAAGGCATGATATCCAGGCCCATACGCGACTTGACCGGGCGCTTGATCTAAAACACTAAACTCTGCATACCAGCCTGTAATAATTGGACTACCGTTGTACCCTTGAGGTATGCGCATCATGCAGTTGCCCTCACCGGCTTGGCAGTATTTGTAGCCACCTGAGACAATAAAAGCATCTTCAAGTTGCCAAGCTTTTATATCAAACGGCACCACGTTCAGTGCGTGATAGGTATCGACTAGGCACGGCACATTTTGTTGGTGAGCGTGCTTAGCTACCACGCCAACATCGCGAAAAATCTCGCTGGTGCCATAAAAAACTGCCGAGATCATGACGGCATCGGTGTGTGCGTCAATTTTATCAATTAAACGTTGGGCTAGCGTGTCGCTTGGCGCGACGCTCACTACTTCAATTTGCATATTGAGTTGTTTGAAGCGATTAAGCTGCCTACGCATAGAGTGAAATTCGCCATCTGTTGTGACGATTTTCACAGGGCGACCAGTTGGCTTTTTAAAACAGTTTAGGTCAGATAAAAACCTGAGCAGCAGTTCGTGTGTTGACTCACCTAAGGTGATCTGTGCGTTATCTTCACCAAGTAATTTTGCGTAAAAATCTTTAACCCGCTGTGCTTTTTCAAATGCTTTACCCCATTTATCATCAACATGTGCGGCAGCGTCTTGAAAACATTCCAGCAAGCCATCTTTGGCAACATTTGGCCATGCTTGATGTGAATGACCTGAAAGCAATATACGCTCGCTGACTTTAAAATCACTGTAGTGAGACTGTAGCGTTAATGAAAGATCCAATGACATAGTGTGTGCTCCAGCGGTTACAGATGCGTTCTTAGCTCAAAAAGCTCAGGGAAGAAGCTAATATCAAGGGCTTTTTTCAAAAACTCTACACCTGAAGAGCCGCCAGTGCCCATTTTATTTCCGATGATGCGTTGTACGGTATACATGTGTTTAAAGCGCCATTGTTGAAAGCTATCTTCAATATCAACAAGTTTTTCGGCAAGCTCGTAAAGGTGGAAATACTTATCGGCATTTTTATATACGGCTAACCAAGCATCTAATACGCTTTGATTTGCTTCATAAGGCTGGCTAAAGTCACGATTTAACACACAGTCGTCAATGGGTAAGCCTTGTTGTTTTAGTGCATTTAATGCTTCTTCATATAGGCTGGGTTTGTGAAGAATGTCGTTTAGTTCAGCATGCACCGAGGGGTTACTTTCATGTACTTTTAGCAGCTCTGTATTTTTGTTCCCTAATAGGAATTCGATTTTTCGGTACCCGTATGATTGAAAGCCTGATGAGTGGCCCAGTGCATCACGAAACTTTAAGTAGTCAACGGGGGTGAGTGTGGACAAAATGCCCCAGGACTGCGTAAGCTGACTTAAGATCTGTTTTACGCGAGAGATCACCTTAAAGGCATGCCCAAAGTTGCCACTTTTTATGTTCTCGATTGCCTCATAAAGCTCATGTCCAGCTAACTTTAGCCATAGCTCGCTGGCTTGGTGAATGATGATAAAGAGCATTTCATCATGTTGATCCGACAGAGGGTGTTGCGCATTAAGTATTTGTTCCAAGTTAAGGTAGTCACCATAAGACATATCATCCTTAAAGTCGGTATGAATGTCTTTTTCCATTGCACGGTAGTTACTTGGCTTGTTATCTGAGTGGTATGGGCAACTCATAGTTTATTCCTGCCGTTTATAATAGTTGAACAACTCGAATTTCTTATTCGACACTTTCGGTATCGGGCAAGAATAACAACCAATTAACAGATCAACAAAGAAACGGAGGGCTAAGGCACTTTGGTTGTGTTTATTTTACTTTACAGCATATTTATTCCTAGCAAAGGCCACTGAGTGTCGCCTTTGCTCCAAGGTAGTAAAGATCATAGTAAGTAATCTCTGCCATCTTTAGCTGTATAGTGTTTGGCGCAAGGTGCGTGTTGTACGCCGTGTAAAAAGCTCATCCATAATCGAGAAAATGTATTTGACTGTGCAGATTGCTCTAGACTGCTTAGCGGCGTTTCAACTTGAATATCATCAATATGGGCTTTGTCAGATTTTCCTGTATCACCACAACGATTGAAAGCCATTTCGATATGTAAACCATCTCTCTTTTTAAGTAATAGTGCCGTAGGATCATCTTTATGTCCGCACAGTGCAACAAATTGCTTGGGGTACTTTAGACCACAGTGACTGCCGTCTGCAAAAAACGCCATTAGATGATTGTAATACACCACGTAATGTGTGGCTTGTAAGTGTGAACCATGGTCAAGCGGGCAATGCTCATCCAAGTACTGTTTTGCAATATCAAGCTGCTGGCAATGTGTTGGTAGTAACTCGAAATTTGAACGGGTTAGAGCTGTCATTTGATGTTTCCTCATTCTAAAAAAGCGTTGTCAGTTGTTTTGTGAGAGTTCAAATTGAGTGTATGCAAGTTTTACTGAAAATTTCACAAAAAGAATTTTACAGTGTAAATTTTACAATTTGCGTGTTTGTCATTCGTTGAATTTGCGCAGAACCACAACCGGGTTCGCTAAAATTTTTTAGATCTACAGAAGCAAGCGAGTAAGAAAAACTTTAAGGTTGTTTAAAGGTCATGGCCTAGAAGCTTGACTGAGAGCGTTATTGGTTTGCTCTAATAGTGTGCGAGCAAGCTCAGCAATGAAGAAGAAAATGTGTGTTCACATGAACGTAACTGGCCAACCAAAACAATCATTACAAATGATGTTGTTGATTTTTCTCTGGATTTATACGGAACAAAAGTATTAGACATACCTTGAAAGCTAATTACCTTCTAATGTTGATATTACCTGGCCATTATCACGTAACACTTCCAAATGTGATTAAACAATTTTAAAAGTTTGGTGCCGTTGGGGTGTGATTTTGGGAGCAACAGATAACTATGCTTGGTTATAAATGGCGTTTGAATGTGTGTAATATCGTTTATTAGAACGGCAGGTAAATGTTTTGAAAGCTGTTGATAACCAAAATTTTTCTCTTGCGGGTAAATATCAATCCTGCCTTTGAGAGGTAAACCAAAGGCTTGTTGATCAGTTGATACTCGTTGCATGATTATTTGTCCGCTGTTGATTCAGCTATCTATTTTTTCTCTGTAGCTAAAGTTCAACAAACCACCAAAATACAAATCATATAATTGTTCCGTTGTGTAAGCTTGATAGTTATTTTTTCGGTGGAAAAAAAAACATGTTGCTCTTCTAACACACTATTTGAAAAGTAAAATGTTTTCTCCCGTTTCGGTGTTTTTAACCACACAGCGGTGGCATCTAAGCGTCCTAATTCGGCTTCGCGATATGCTCGACTCCCAGGAAAAAAAATAAATTCAACGTCCTTCTCTGCTACTGCAAACACTTCTCGTATGAGTTCAGCAACCACACCTTGAGATGGCATATCTTTAGAAAATAAGGAGGCCATTCTCCCACACCAATCTTGATAGTGGAGCAATAGCCAAAGTTAGGAGAGATTAGCAATAAAAAGGTTACAAAGGTGACTCTATAAAGCCAAAGCTGATTCAAAGCAGACATAACCCCTCAATATTCCTTTATTTTTTATTTAAATATCAAAAGTTTACTCATTTAAAAACTGAGCGGTAACGACCATTACTATGTATAAAGTATAGCTTACCTATACGCATTATGTTTTGATTGATTTACAACTTAAGGCACTAAGCTAGTATGAACTTAGTAGCCAAGTTGTAAAAAATTTAACAACCCTATATTGTATAATGTATTCTTTGCGGTGTTTTTTTGTATTCACCACAAAGAACTATGAGATAGCATCAAGAAAGCCCTCTTTTCTTATCTGTGAAGGTGTTACACCAAAGAAGCACTTGAATTGTTTGGCAAAATAACTTGGATCAACAAATCCTGTTTCAAAGCAAATAGAGGATATGGGCATAGAGGTTTCGACCAAAAGCTTGCGTGCTTGCTCTAATCTGACTTCGGTTAAAAATTGCTTTGGTGTTTTAGCTAGATATTTTTTGAATCTTCTTTCTAAAGCGCTGACAGATAGATGAGCGACTTGCGCAAGTTGCTCGATAGAGATCGCTTTTTGATAGTTATGACGAATATATTCAACGGGGGCTTTTATAGCGTTGATGTGGGCAAGTGTTGTAGAGGTTTTTTGTAAATGGCGAGTTATGCCGTATGTGCCAATAACGTTTCCATGTTTGTCTTGTAGTGGCCGTTTAGAGGTTGTAAACCAAGCTAATTCCCCCGTTTTAGTTTGATTGATTTCAAACCTGTCGGTCACGCTTGCGCCTGCTAAGACATTTTTATCGTCTTGCACAAATTGTCGTGCAACGTGTGCTGGTGAAAAGTCAAAGTCGCTTTTACCAATGACATCGTCGAGTTTAGAAGCACCAACATGCTCCAAAAAAGTTTGATTAGTATAAATGAATCGATGCTTATAATCTTTTACCCAAAAGAGTATGTCTGGTAGCAGGTTGAACATACCTATCACTTCATTTATTTCAATATTTTCAATATCTTTTTTGTTTTTTGTTGTCATTTTTATTAACCCATTGGCTGCGCATTTAAAAAGTACCATGAGCCGATTTTGTTATATTATTGACTGAAATTATCTTAACAGCTTAGTGAGGCAAAATCATACACTGATCGTTAATCAGTATTAAAAATAGGTGACCATTAGTGAGAAAAATAAGAATGGGCATGGTCGGGGGTGGGCCAAATGCATTTATCGGCGCTGTACACCGAATGGCAGCAGTATTGGATGGTGAAGTTGAACTTGTTTGTGGTGCATTCAGCGCTTGCGAAGCTGCATCTATGGAATTTGGGCAAGCACTGGGACTGGCGCCACAACGCAGTTATGCATCCTACCAACAAATGTTTAGTGAAGAATCTCAGTTACCAGCCAATCAAAGAATGGACTTTGTTGCGATAGTAACGCCCAATCACTTACATTTCCCCATTGCCAAAATGGCACTAAATAAGGGGTTTCACGTATTAAGTGATAAACCTGCAACTGTGAACCTAGCCCAAGCGTTAGAGCTTGAAAAAGTGGTGAACAAATCGGGGTTACAATATGGATTGACGCACACCTACACCGGTTACCCGCTGATAAAACAAGCTAAAGAATTGGTTAACGCGTTAGAATTTGGAAAAGTTAAGAAAGTCGTTGTTGAGTATAGCCAAGGCTGGCTTGCAAAGAATGAACAAAACAAACAGGCGCAGTGGCGTTTAGACCCAAAACGTAGTGGTATGAGTTGCTGCATCGGTGACATAGGAGTACATGCAGCCCATTTAGCTGAGTACGTGTCGGATTTAGAGGTTGAGGCAGTGTGTGCAGAGCTTAACTCTATTTATCCTGAGCGAGCCTTAGATGATGATGCTTGCGTGCTACTTAAATTTAATAACGGTGCCAATGGCGTGTTGCTCGCAAGCCAAATAGCTGTGGGGGACGAAAACAACCTAACGCTCAAAGTTTATGGCGAACATCAATCTATAGAGTGGTCACAGTTGGAGCCAAATACACTGTGGTTAAAATCATCTAATCGACCGACTCAGCTATTTAGAACGGGTAGGGAATATGTGAGCCAACATGCAATTTCTGCGACCCGTTTACCTCCAGGTCACCCCGAAGGTTATATTGAAGCCTTTGCCAATATTTATCGGAATTTTGCACAGCAAATACGTGCCCATCAAAAGCCGCAAAAGGCACGAGAAGAAAATTTTGACGTACCAGGGATCACAGATGCAATCCGAGGTATGGCGTTTATAGAAAATGTAGTATTTGCTGCCCGCTCCGAGGTGAAATGGCACCCATTGTCACTGATACCAAAAGAAGGGGCTTTGAATGAATAAGATCAAAGGACCCAGTATTTTTTTAGCGCAATTTATCCAAGATGTTGCGCCGTTTAATTCCCTTGAAAGAATGAGTCGTTGGGTTGCATCGCTCGGTTATAAAGCAGTGCAACTACCTACTTGGGATAAACGTATTTTTGATCTTGAGCTTGCTTACGAGAGTCATGATTACTGTCAGCACGTACAGGGCATGTTGCGAGATGTCGGGTTAGAAATTAGTGAACTGTCGACTCATTTACAAGGCCAGTTAATTGCGGTGCATCCAGCCTATAACCAGCAGTTTGATGCATTTGCTCCAAGGCAAGTTTGGGGGCAGCCTCAAGAGCGGTTTCAGTGGGCGACAGCGCAATTGAAAATGGCGGCCAAAGTCAGTGAAAGGTTAGGATTGAATGCGCATGCCAGTTTTTCTGGCGCGCTGCTTTGGCCTTCTGTTTATCCATGGCCTCAACGTCCTAGAGGGCTGGTGAAAGAAGGGTTTGAGGGTCTGGCCAAAAGGTGGTTGCCGATTTTAGATGAATTTGCACACTTTGGCGTAGATGTGTGTTTTGAGTTACACCCGGGAGAAGATTTGCACGATGGCGTTACGTTTGAGCGCTTTTTGGATGTGACAAACCACCACTGTGCGGCGAACATTCTGTATGATCCTAGCCATTTTGTATTGCAGCAAATGGACTACCTTGCGTTTATTGATCATTACCATGAACGCATCAAAGCATTTCATGTTAAAGACGCCGAGTATCGAATGAATGGCAAAAGTGGTGTGTATGGCGGCTATCAAAATTGGCGACACAGACCCGGAAGGTTCCGCTCTCTTGGCGATGGGCAGATTGATTTCAAACAAATTTTCAGCAAGCTCACTCAGTATGGATATGACGGATGGGCTGTATTGGAGTGGGAGTGTTGTATAAAGGATCCTGAGCAAGGGGCGAGAGAGGGCGCACCATTTATCCAACAGCATCTCATTAAACCTGCACAGCGCTCGTTTGATGACTTCGCATCAAGTAACACAGATACACAGCTAAATCGCCAAATTCTAGGCCTAACGGAGTAAAAACATGAGCCAACAAAATTCAAACAGACTATTTGTTGCCTGTTGCGTGGCTTTGACTGTTACGGCAATGACCTTTGCAATCAGAGCGGGAATATTAACTCAGCTGAGTCATGATTTCGGGCTGTCAGATGCACAACTGGGTTGGATCAATGCCATGGCATTTTTAGGATTTCCCGTGGCGACTTTATTCGGTGGCGTCTTGTATAACTGGTTGGGGCCTAAAAAGCTGCTAATAATTGCCTTCATAGGTCATATTTTGGGACTCGTACTAACAATAAGTGCAACGGAGTTTTGGTCATTAATTATATCGAGCTTTTGCATTGGGTTTGCAAATGGTGCGGTTGAAGCAGGGTGTAACCCGCTCGTTGCTCAATTATATCGCTCTAATAAAACCACCATGCTCAATCGGTTCCATGTCTGGTTTCCTGGCGGTATTGTCATCGGTGCTTTGGTGTCGTATATCATGACCCAACAGGCTCTACCATGGCAAAACCAAATAGCAATAATGCTCATGCCTACCGTACTGTATGGTTACTTAGTGCTAACGCAAACCTTCCCTTCAAGTACCGCAGAGCAGTTATCTACATGGCGTAACGCGAAGCATCTACTTAGCCCATTATTTATCTTTATGGCATTTTGTATGTCGTTAACCGCTGTTACAGAACTTGGAACGCAACAATGGATTGAAAGAATTTTAGGTGCTTCCGGCGCGAGCCCCATGATTATCATGGCAATGATTACAGGGGTGATGGCGGTGGGACGATTTTTTGCAGGGCCCTTAGTGCAGTCTTTTGATGCATTAGGCGTGTTGCTTATTTCGTCTATATTTGCGGCATTGGGTATATTTTTAATGAGTACAGCACGCGGTGCAGAAGTCTATTTTTCGGCATTATTGTTTGCATTTGGTGTTACTTATTTTTGGCCGACGATGCTTGGGTTTGTTGCTGAAAAGTTACCAGATACAGGTGCACTTGGCTTGTCAGTTATGGGGGGGATCGGCATGTTGTCTGTGAGCTTATGGAGCCCTGTAATTGGTAGATGGATAGACTTAGCGAGAAAAGAAACCAGTCAATACGATTTGAAGGCGGAGCATGCAGAACTCATCGCAGGTCAAGGCACTTTAGGCTTTTTAGCTATATTTCCGAGTGTATTAATCATCGCATTTGCTGCTTTGTTAGTACGACAAAAAATAAACAAGAAAATAAGAATGAATAAAGGACTTGTATAGGGTGTGATATGAACCAAGTGAAAAACATTGATAAGAATAAGCGTCAATTTTTGCAGCACTTGTCTGTTTTTCTTGGCAGTGCGACCGCCGCGCAGTTTATCGATGGCTCTGCATTATCAAGTGCGCTTGCATATTCAATGCATGAAGACAGTGCCAATAAAGACGGAGTGTTGTTTAAAAAAATACATATGCAGTTGCTCAAGAGTATCGTTGACTTAGTTATGCCCAAAACAGAGACCTTGTCAGCCAGTGAATTAGATGTACACGGCTTTATTGATCATCAATTGAAAGTTGTTCACAGCGAGCTGCAGCAACAAAGCGTGAGACACCTTTTACAAAAAATCATGCACTTTAGTCAAACTAAGTTCGACACCGCTTTTGTGACGTTAACGAGCGAACAGCAACTCGATATTATGCAATGCGTTGAAGCGCAATCTGACGGGTTTGATATACAGGATAGAAAAACGCTTAAATTTCTTAAGAGCTTAATTGTATTTGGGTATTTCACAACCGAATATGGGGCGACTCAAGTACTTAACTATCAAGCAATACCTGGTGGTTTTCATGGCTCAATTGAATATGCATCGGTGGACAAATGTTGGGGTTCTTTAGGATTTTATTAGGCTAGTGTGATGAGTGATTTATACATAAAAAATAGCAAAGAAACGTTTGATGTTTTGGTGATTGGCTCTGGCATAACAGGCGGTTGGGCAGCAAAAGAATTTTGTGAGCGAGGTTTTAAAACACTGATGTTAGAGCGAGGCCGCATTGTTGAGCACCGTAAAGATTACATTGGTGAACATAAGGGCCCTTGGTTGTTTGACAACCGCATGAAAGTCGATAACTTGCTGGTGAAACAGCAGCATAGTGTGCAAAAACAATGCTATGCATTTAGTGACTCAACGAAGCATTTTTTTGGCAACGACCGAGATTTGCCCTATGAAACGGCCAAAGGTACAGGGTTTAGTTGGATCCGTGCCAACCAATTAGGTGGTAAATCATTGCTTTGGCACCGTCAATCTTATCGCTTTCATCAATGGGACTTTCAAGCAAATAAGGCGGATGGTTATGGCAATGATTGGCCTATTCGCTATGATGATTTAGCACCATGGTACGCGCACGTAGAATCCCATGCTGGTATTGCTGCAAACCTAGATAACCTCGACACTTTACCCAATAGCGTGTCTTTGCCTGCGTTTGAATGGACTGCGCCTGAAAAAATGATCAAAGAAAAGTTTGCCAAGCTTTACCCTGATAGACCCATGGTGATGGGCAGAGCGGCACATTTAACCAAGCCTACTCAGTTACATTTGGCACAAGGTCGGGTGCAATGCCAAGCACGTAATGAATGTCAAAAAGGTTGCTCCTTTGGCGCCTACTTCTCAACACAAAGCTCCACATTACCAGCCGCGGCACAAACTGGAAACTTACATATAGCCCCAAACAGTGTGGTGCATAGTTTGATTTATGATCACACTAAAAACCGTGTTGTGGGTGTGAACGTGATTGATAACGAAAGCTTAGAAACAAGAGAGTATTACGCTCGAATGGTGTTTTTGTGTGCCTCAACACTGGGTTCAACACAAATTTTACTCAATTCAAAGTCAAAGGCTTTTCCAAATGGCATTGCGAATAGCTCTGGTGTGTTAGGTCATTATCTGATGGATCATAACTATAATGCTGGGGCGGTAGGCATTGTAGAGGGATTTGACGATAAGTATTACTCGGGGCGTCGTCCAACTAGCCCATATATTCCCAACTTTCAATATAAGCCGAGTCGATACGCTAAAGGTTATAAAAGAGGGTATGCATTAGCTGCATGGTCAAGTCGAGAAGACTGGCGAGCAACATCCAAGCAAGATGGATTTGGTGCTGATTTCAAAAATAGTTTGTCTCAAGCTGGGCGTTGGCGCTTTGGTTTATCTGCGCAAGGCGAAATGTTACCGAGGTACGAAAACCATGTTTCATTACACCCGACGAAAACAGACAAGTGGGGGATCCCACAACTGCTGATTAATTGCCAATGGTCCGATAACGAAAAGTTAATGATGGATGATGCCGCGCAGACCGCAAAAGACATGCTGATCAAAGCTGGACTGAAAGAGGTTTATAGCTACACACGCTATCACGAGCGCCACCCTGGGCTTGCAATTCATGAAGTCGGTACTGCAAGAATGGGTTTAGACCCAAAAGAGTCTGTGCTGAATGGTTTTAATCAAAGTCATGACATTCCAAATTTATTTGTAACCGATGGTGCCAGCTTTTGTTCAACGGCAACGGTAAACCCATCATTGACCTTCATGGCAATTACTGTGAGAGCGGTTGATTATGCAGCAAATGAATTTAAGAACCGTAGAATTTAAGGGAAACTGAAAAATGAAAAGAAGAACACTAACCATTGCACTTCTTGTGGGTGCGACCTTATCAGGGTGTCAATACGCTAAGCAGGATAGCCAACAGCTAGCAACGCTCAATAAAAAAGTAAGCGTACAGCTTTGGTCAGTTAAGGATACATTAAAACAAGACTTTAAGGGAACATTAACCCAGTTAGCGGCGATGGGCTTTGATGGGGTGGAGTTTGCAGGAGAATTTGGTCCTTATAAACATGATCCAAAAGGGTTACGTCAGTTTTTGGACTCTTTGGGATTGCAAGCAAGCGGTGCGCATATCGATTTTCAGCAATTTTCTGAAGAAAAGTTTAATGATTCGGTTAAATTTTATCAAACGCTGGGAGTGAAGTACTTGATTGACCCTTGGGAAAAGCGAGCATGGGATCACGAGCAAGTCGCAGATGTAGTCAAAGATTTAAACAAGCTAGCCGATAAATTGGCACCGTATGATATGCAAATTGGTTATCATAATCACCAACATGAATTTGCCCAACATGAGGGAGCGACATTCTGGGACTTTATCGCAGAAAACACCAAACCTAACGTGGTGTTACAGCAAGATGTCGGTTGGACCTCTTTTGCGGGGCTGGACCCTGTTACTTATGTGAGAAAGTACCCTAATCGCACCAAAACTACGCATTATAAAGTGGTTATTCCTGATCAAAACTTGCAAAACCTTTCTCCAATTATTGGTTTAAACAATGGCATAGATTGGCAAAACTTGACTAAAGCGCTGTATGAACAAGGCGGCGTTGAATGGATAGTCTTGGAGCAAGAGCACTATCCACAAGGGCTTAGCCCATTGCAGTCAGTCGCACTGTCAAAACAAAATTTAGATAAAATTTTACAGTGATGCATGAGTGCATAGAGGTGTCATCCAACGCCGACATAAAAGTCATTAAATAGCTGTAACGTTGGATGACGCTTCGCCTATCCCGACCTACCTCGGTAAAGCTAGCGAGTATAAGAGCCGGTTAGTGTTGCACCGCTAAACATAGGATCTGCGCTTAGCATAATGTAATAGACGCCACCCGTTGTGCTATCAAAGTGACATGTTTCTCGGTTGCCTACTTTCCAAGGACGGCACTGATAGTCTGTTTTGCTTGGCTCACTGCCAAATTTCACATGCATATCTAGTTCACCCGTTCCGTCTGTGGTGCTAAAGGTGATATCTTTCGCATCGGCTGGCACGGTCATGGTGTACATCAGTTGCCCGTGGTTGGCAACATTAACAGGAACAGCGATGCCATTTTGTAATTCGTTATCACCGACAATGGGTTGCTGAATATAACGGGCCAATAAGGTGGTGTTTTGAAAACCGTTCTCTGAATCTACAGCAATGTAATGCCAACCTTTTTGAATGTTATCGACAGTAATGGTTTCGCTGTTGTTAGGCTCCTTTGATTCATGCGTATACTGCCAGCCGTTGTCTGGACGACCAAATTCATAGTAAAGCTCTGCATTACCACTACCATGGCGTAGCGTGATCTGTAACGATACATTTTTTAACCCATCCGGCACATACAAGGGATATTCTTTGATTCTGCGGGTGGGATCGGGTGCAACACACAATGCATGACCTGCTTGGCTGCGAGTGTCTGTTGTGGGAGGTTGCACTGCACAGGCATCTAGCCCAACTTTGTCACTGCCTTGAATATCATCAACATTAACGGGCTCGATTGGTGAAGGAGGTCTCGTGCTATCGGTACTGCATCCGCTTGAATCAACTTGTTGCAGCCAAGTAGCAAACGAGCTATCAAATAACTTTTGCGATACCCATTTATCAACCAGTTCAGTGCGGTAGCGTTGATACTCACCGGCTTTAAATAGCGCTAACATGTCAAAAAGTGCGTCATTTTGCTGTTCATACATGTATCTGGTTGCAAGGTAGCCCCAATCATAAATACGTGTTTGGCCAACGCCATATTCATTGCTAAAAATGGTGCTGAGCGAATAAGTACCTTTTCTGGCTTCTTCTATTGCATTGGCGTTACATGTTTTTAGAGAACTATATTCTGCAATGCCTTCACCAAACCAGACCGTGCGGCCGGCATCATTACTATCACGAAAATCACCTTTGGAGATGTATCGTCCTTCTAAATAGTGAACATATTCATGGCGTAAATTCCAGATATCAAAAATAGGCCGCTCAGACACATGTTCATAGGCATAAAATGTGGCTTGATCACCGGCTTTAGCGGGGTCCCCTTCTCGGTAGGTACCGCCGTT
Source organism: Pseudoalteromonas sp. ABE4_541 (assembly GCF_056312285.1). Taxonomy (NCBI): domain Bacteria; kingdom Pseudomonadati; phylum Pseudomonadota; class Gammaproteobacteria; order Alteromonadales; family Pseudoalteromonadaceae; genus Pseudoalteromonas; species Pseudoalteromonas sp. ABE4_541. The sequence continues at coordinate 232,119 of NZ_JBSVEM010000003.1, read as the reverse complement.
ACTGGTGCTGACGTTAAACAGCACGCCGCCATAGGTTACCCATTCTTTTTTATCGTTGAAGATCACCATTTTCAAAGAATCGTTGTCATCAGGTGTGACCGGAATGCGGTTAGTGCGTAGTAATTGGTGAAAGTGGTCATCGTGGTTTTTTAACGAATTACAGGTCCATGCTAATTGTGCATCATCCATGTCTTGAGCCCAAATAAACAAATTGCCTGATGGACATTCCACGCGATTGTTTAGCACCTGCTCGATAATTTCTGCTCTTTTGTTACACACAGAGTAAGCGTCGCATTGGCGGTTGTAGTTAATCGATTCTAAAACCGCTAAGTACAAGGTACGCTCTTTATCGGTTTTCAATGGCCCGTAGGCCGTGAGTACTTTTGAGATCTCAGTACTCAGTCTTCCCTCTATAGCGGCAAAATGCGAGTCGTTTTTACCTTTGTAAAGGTTAACTAGCTGGTAGCCCAAATTAAATAAATGATAGTCATTGGCTGATTTACGCAACCAATTTAGGTTGTTGTAAATAAACCCTGTAATAGCGTCAATAAAAGCCGTGTTATGTTGCTGAGCACGGCAGGTTTCGTCTTTGGCACAGTCATTCAATACTTGCCAAAATAATGGCGTTGCTGAACGGGCCCAATTATTGATGTTCTCGTAAGACTCATCGAAACGCGCGAGTACGCCCAGTGTCATAGGGACCAAAAACTGGCCGATTTGCGCATTTTTAATAATGCCCGTTGCGCTTCTAACTACTTGCGCATGGATGGCGGTTTTATCAAAAAAATGGCTGTTCGCATAGAGGGCATTGACCGCTTGTGTCATGGCTTGTTTTGTTGTCGGGTTTACAAAGCGTCGGTTGTCGTAATATGCATATGCTTTTAACCAGTAGAATAGACTGCTCAGATATGCGGCGTTTGTTTGTCCATCATAGTTGTGAAGCTGGCTTTTTAACTCGGTGATAACGGTATTAAAGTTAGCGTCGGTATATCCACCTAATGTTAGCGTTTCGGGTTTATCGTTAAATAAAGTATCAATACATTCGCGGCCATAATTTTTAATCGCATCTAAAAATACCGAACCACTGAGGTGGCTAAACGCCCCCGCAGGGCAGGTTTGCGTTGTTGCAGCTTGGCCGCTCATGAGCATCAATTGCGGCTCGCTCAGTTTGGGCTGAGTCAAGTTTATCGTTGGTTTATCGCTAGGTAACTTATCGTTGAACATCGCATCGGGTGTGTAATCTGCATGTGCACTGATATGTGCAATGTCAGTAGCATGGTCAAGGGTTCCTATATCTCTATCATCTTGTGCCCAAGCCCATGTGCAGCTTAATGCTGCCACCAAAGGTGTGATCTTAATTGCTTTATACATGTTGTTTTCCTGAGTTGGTGTGAGTGAATATCGGGCACTTTTAACGCTCAATTGTGCCCGATATTTTAAAGTTATTGTGGGCGACAGCCGGCGACGTCGTAATCAACAACTATCGTGGCACCTGTCGCATCTCCCGATATTTGTAAGTAGCCCCAGTAACGAGACTGTTCATTGATTTCATAGAACAGACATTGTTGGTTACCTTGAGTGAAGGACACGGCCTCATGATCGGAGCCATCAGTTTTTGGCCAGTGACCATCACCGAAATAAATTTTGGCATCAGAGGGGGCATTGATAAGTGTAATGGCAACGGTTTTTGGACCGCGGTCCATGCCCGCGAAAGAGTGGCCACGCGTACCGCTTATGCAACGTGGTTCACTTGGCGTTAGCCTTCTTGAATAGACACCATCGAAGTCGGCACAGGCGTCTGTTAATTGCGGGTGATCAACATTCACAGTAACGGTGGTATTGGCCGTCATGTTGTCATTGTCTGTCACGGTTAAGGTAACTTGGTAGATGCCTGCCTGCTCGTATCGATGAGTTGGATTGGCAAAATTGCTTTGCGTACCATCACCAAAATCCCATTGATAGGCGGTGATCTGCCCATATTGGTCGTCAGAGCCCGCGCTGCTGAAATCGACTTGTTGGCCAATTTGTAGCTGCGACGTTGAAGCTTGGGCGTGAGCAATGGGTGGCTGAGGTGCTGGTGGAATATTCGAGCACTCAGCAAAGCTGCATAATGCCTCAAGTGCGATTACATCCGTGTTATCAACAATACCATCACCGTTAATATCAAAGCTGCTGTCGATAGGCAGGTTTGCCGCGATAGCCGCGCTTATGGCATTGAGATCATCAGTGTCTACATTGCCATCTTGATCGTAATCGCCAATTGGGAGTACTTGATAGATAACCTGCACACTGGCGCTGGCATTTTTATCATCGGTGACAGTTAGTGTAACTGGGTAGCTACCCGCGCGTTCAAAATGATGTGTAACCACAGCACCTGAGTATGTTAAACCGTAATTTAAATCCCATTTATATTCAATAAGCGTTCCGTCTTGATCGCTAGAGCGAGTACCATCTAGTTCCACCGCAATGCCCGCTCTCACCGTTTGATTGCCACCCGCATCAGCATTGGGTAAACGGTTTGGCGCTGAGTGATCAGCATCACGATGAATATCATAATAAGCTCTAAAACGCAGTGACTCGTAATCTTTAAATGGGTCAATCATAACTTGATAGACACCACCTTGCTCAAACTGGCATAGTTCGGTTTGATTTGGTGCTTCCCAAGGGCGACAGTCATACTGAGATTTAGAAACAGCTTGATTACGACCCACATGAATGTCTGGGTCGCCGTTATAATATTCAACAAGTTCAAATGTAACTAAAGACGCAGCATCAGGCACAGCAAACTCATAGCGATAAACGTGCCCATTCGCGTGAGTAGCGAGCTCTAATTCATCAGCTAAATAAACACGCTCACAGTCGCTACATAATGGCGCATCATTTGGTGAAAGTTCAGTGATCACTGCACTGGTATGTGCCGTCGCGGTATTACCCGAATTATCTGTTACAGTGAGACTAACATTGTAAGTACCAGTGTGTGAGTAGGTATGTGTTGTTTGCGCATCGGTGCTTTGTGTACCGTCGCCAAAATCCCATAAATAAGATTCAATTTTTCCATCCGGATCATTTGAACCTGCACTATTAAATTCAAGCGCATGACCGACAGCCTCATAGCGAGTCTTGCCATTGACATTAGCAAACGGCAATTGATTTTGTGTGCTGGCAATTTCATAGTAAACCTGAATTGATGCATTGCTATAGGTTTCAAATGGCTCGATGAACAGGTCAAAATCTCCCCCACCTTGAAACTCACAGTATTCTGAGATCCCTTTCCAAGTAAAAGGTCGACAGTCGAAATCCGTTTTTGATACAGCATGATTTTTGGCGACGTAGAGATCAAGATCCCCGTTTATTTTGATTGTTCCGTCAGCCATTTTAGGGCCTTGATAGCCACCGGGCACCACAACTACGACGCGTGATGCCTCTTCTGGAACACTAAATTGAAAATCATACGTTTTACCTGGGCGTTCACTCCACGAGCCGTTGCTTTTGTTCGCCCATAAGTTGTCTATGCTCAATAGCAAGTAGCGTTGCTCTCCTTCCTGTAGGTATGGGTCTTCACCCTGAAGCACGCTGAATTTTGAATTACTAAATGACGTAAATGCATGTACAGAGGCAAAGTAAGGTTCAGTCACGTCTGGAATATCGACCGTTACAAGCTCTCTATCTCCTGCTGAGTTAAAAGACACTATGTCGGCCACCCATTGGTCCGAGTCCCCAGTTGGTGCTGTAGGAGCCTGCCCTTTTGAAACATACATATCAGGGTCTTCTGTATGTCCATTAAGGTAAAACAAGATATTTTTAGCATCAAAAGGTAAGTTTACTTCGAAGGTCTCAATCGCCCCTTTATCTGCAAATGGGATATCGTGGCTGGCAAGTAATTTTCCGCTTGGCTCAACATTCAATCCGGATACGCCATCCCAAGGGTGTGCACTATTACTCACATATTGGGAAAGGCCTGTTGCTATCAAATTTTCATTTGACCAAAGTGTATTACGAGCAGGGTTATGCAGCGCTGCGGTCATCCTGTTTACTTGTTCTTGTGTAAACATGGCGTAATTATCGGAGTAATGCATAAAATTTTCGGTGTTGGTGGGCTGCCCTAAGCAATTAGGTGCATTATTTTGCATATCGCTAGGCATAGACATTTGAGGTGTATCGCAGCTTCTGTCGCCTGTCGAAGCACAAAAGGCTTCATTAGTGATTGAACACTGCTTGGTTTCAAAGGTATGGATCAGATTTAACCAGTGACCGAATTCATGAGTGAGTACTGAGCGGAAGTTTTCACTGGTGTTGTTGCCCACATAATGACCGTTGTATACAATACGCGCTGTGCCTTGCTCCGTCATCGCTAGCTCGGGATACCATGCGACTCCTGATTTATTTAGCTTGCCATCATCATATAAATCATGCATTAGATAAACATTCATATAACTGAAGTTATCCCACGCATCAGCCTGTATTTGAGCTAAGGTTTCGTCATCATAATTACCATACCCTTTTTGCTCACGTGCATGGCGAACGATCCCCGAAGTGTCGTTGCCTTGTGGGTCTTTCCCTGCCAACACAAACTCTATATTGAGGTTTTCTCTAATAGCTTGAAACTGTGGTGCTATCTCGGGCGAGTCTATGGATAAACCTTGAAAATCATTATTTAGCTTAGTCAGCGCGTCCTGAATTTTATCATCGGTTAAACATTTTTGTGTTTCATCCGCACAGTTGTATTCATCACCATACACATGAAAAACCACAGGAATATAATAACGTCCTGGAATTGCCACACTGTTTTGGAGTAACTCTTCAGGTAGTGACGTACTTTCCAGGGATTTAGACATCATAGGACGTGAGAGCATTTTTGCTGCACGATATTGCTCAGATTCGCGCTGTAGTGCGGACCAGTCTTGACCATTGTCTTCAATGCCGCAATCGGGTGCTAACGCCTGCTGGAGTTGTTCGTTGTGTGTAAGCTTTATATGGCTCGCCGACTGAAGGGTGGAATTTGTGCCTGCATATGTCGTTAAATGTGCCATACAGGCACCAAACGTACAGATACCGGCTAGGGTTTTTAGTTTCATCTCGTTGTATCCTTGTTGGTAATTAAGCTTCTAATTAAAAACACTTTGATTAGTTTTTAATGGCTCTTTTATTTTTTAAGCTACTGTTTTTTTATTTTTAGCGATTTGATGTTGTTGGTTGTTTGACTACATAAGTTCGGTAGTTCAAGACACCTCAATAATGATTAAAATTGCACAAAATGAGTCATTTCATTCACCTTCTATTTGATCGCGTGTGAATTCATCACCGCTTAGTTTCAGTGTCCCAAGTTCGAGTATTAAGTTGGTAATTACTTAACGCCTTTGGGCAAATGTGTTTGTCCGTTAGACATTTGTGCAAGATAGGGAAGGTGAATTCCTGTTTACCATAAAGTGTTTACACACCCGATCTTGGCAGATATTTGAAATTTTTTTTCTAATATCGCAACAATAGTAAATACAAAGTTAAAATTTAAACTAGGAGTAATACGGCCATTAATGCAACAATTTCGGCGTTAGGTGGAGGGGAGGTGCACTGAAGCGCAGAAAGTAAACTCTATTAAATATATAAAAATCAAAGGCTAATGTGTTGGCTTTTTAATCTTGGTAAGCTTTTCCTTATATTTTTCACCTCCGCGTTAACACTTGTGGCTATTTTTTTAACAAGTTATACATAAACAGACCTATTCAATTGGTCGTGGGTTACTTTTTGATGTAAATGACAGCGATGTCCTTTTCTCTTAAAGCTAGCCAATCCTGTATTCACGTATAACTTAGAGAGTGATTTATGGAAAATATAAAAAGAAAGAGTACCAGTATTGCAATGTGTGCAATCTCAATAATTGGCTCTACCACCCTTTATGCAAGCACCCTCGCTCAAGACAATATGAAGGAGCGATTTATTATCAAACTCAACCCTGAGTATATTTTGGATGAATTAGGAAAAACGCAATATCTTCATAAAGATATGAATGAGGCAAAAGTAACAGTAATTGATAGTTTTGCGTCAAAGGCTGGATTAACGCTCACAAAACGCTTGTTACAGCAAGATGCAATGGTTGCCTATTTAACCCAATCTGAACTCAAGGTTTTAAAGGTCAATCACAGCGTTAAATTTATTGAGGCCGACCCAAAACGTTACCTCCAATCAGAATCCACCCCGTACGGTATAAGCTTAATTCAGGCCAACCAATTACCCGATGTGGGAGCGGCTAATCGCAAGGTCTGTATTATGGATACGGGTTATACCCTAGGACATCCTGATTTACCGCATGCAAATATCACCGGTGATGATGGTTATGGTGAATTTGATTCGGGCAATTGGTTTGAAGACGGCCATGGTCATGGCACTCACGTGGCAGGCACAATCGCAGCGATCGGGGGGAACGATTTGGGCGTTGTTGGTGTTAATCCATCGGGTGAGCTTGGACTTCATATTGTCAAAGTATTCGACTCACAAGGGAGCTGGACATATGGTTCTACAATCGCTGAAGCGGTTTATCAGTGTGCCGCAGCAGGTGCTAACGTCATCAATATGAGTTTAGGTGGCAATAAGCCTTCAGAGTTGGAACGTGAGGCATTTAATACAACTTATCAACAAGGTGTGTTGCATATCGCCGCAGCTGGTAACAGTGGTTTTTTAAACCATCATTACCCCGCTTCTTATGACGATGTGGTATCTGTGGCCGCGGTCGATGAGCAAGGAATGAAAGCGAGCTTTTCTACCTATAACGATCAAGTTGAAGTTGCAGCGCCGGGCGTAAAGGTGAACTCCACAACCAAAAATGGTGAATATGGGAATATGAGCGGCACATCAATGGCAACTCCACATGTGTCCGGTGCAGCGGCACTACTTTGGGGTTATTTCCCAAATTGTACTAACCAACAAATTCGCCAAGCACTCCAAGTAACCGCCTTAGATAAAGGCCCTGTTGGGCGCGATAATGAATATGGCTTTGGCGTGATTCAGGTGCTTGCCGCAAAGCAGTATCTTGACCAACAAGCCTGTGAGCTACCTGTAGGTCTGCCTGTTGCTAATTTTACCTACAGCGGCAACTTACTTGAAGTATCTTTCACAGACACATCCAGCGATAACGATGCCATTGTTAGCCACCAGTGGGCATTTGGTGATGGCACCAGTAGTGTTCAGCAAAACCCAATTCATACCTATGACAAAGAAGGCACCTACATGGTGCGTTTAGTCGTCACGGATAGCGAAGGACATCGCTCATTAAAAATTAAAGCGGTGAACGCCGATGATGGCATTGCGCCGATATGTGATGACCGACCCCAGTGGCAGCGTGATAAACATTATCGTATTGGGGATAAGGTGAAGTACTTGGATAAAAAGTACACTGCAATTCATTGGGGAATGGGTGCAACGCCAGATGTATTTACTCATGTTTGGAAGTTTGATGGGTTATGTGACGACCCCACTCAGAACGCATTGTAAGCATCACCTCTGGCTAGATGATAACTCTTAATATCGTCTACCTGCTCGTGACTTTAAATGTATCAAGTTCGGTTCAAACCATGTATCAGTATCGTCAGTCAGATGTATTGCTATACGTGGTTTGATTATTAGGGATAATCTAATGAAAAACACAATCAATAAACATCAATATTTACTCGTTTTGCTCGCTTTCAGTACATCGTCAGCTTGCGCAGCAGAGCGGGTTGACGCGGATACATTTTTTTCTGCTTTAAAGCAAAACCAGTCTGTTGATACTACAAGTGAACTCACTATACAAACACTACTGCGTGATGCACAAACCTTGCGCCAAGTCTCGCTACCTTCGGGCATTACAAAAATGCGCAAACAACAATACTATCAAGGGCTCCCCTTATTGGGAGAGACATTCGTTGTGGGCCTCAAGAACGATAATATTCATAGTTTATATGGCGATGTAATAACACACATTAGCGACGATATTGCGTCAACAATACCAAAAATTACAGCACAAGGAGCTATTCGAAAGGCATTGGAATATACACAGCTGAGTCGCTCAACGGTTCAAAATACCACAAAAAAGCTGCATGTCTGGTTAGATGATAACAACAAAGCACATTTAGTTTGGCTGGTTTCTTTTTATAGTGACGTCGTCGTGCCGACTCGCCCTTATTTCATTATCGATGCCCACAGCGGTCATATTCTGAAGCAATGGGAGGGGTTAGCGCATGTCTCTGTGCCAATAAAAGCAAGTGGCCCTGGGGGAAATGGTAAAACTGGACTCTACTACTATGGGGCTGAAGATGGGCTTGCAAAGTTCGATGCAATAGAGCGCCAAGGTACTTGCTATTTAGATAGTACCAATGTGACTACCTATGATATGCGTAACACCACAGGCGAACTGCATTTACACGAATTTGCTTGTTCAGAGAATACCACCAGAGAAGTAAATGGTGCGTTTTCGCCCTTAAACGATGCCCATGCTTTTGCACAGCTTACCGATAAAATGTTCAATGAGTGGGTTAACACGTCGGCGCTCACCACAAAAATCAAAATGCGTGTGCACTATGGGCAAGATAGAGCGGCCGCATTTTGGAATGGAGAGTTTGTAACTTTAGGGGATGGCACACAAAAAACCTATCCATCCGCTACATTGAGTGTGACATCCCATGAAATTGCGCACGGCTTTACGGAGCAACATTCGCAATTGGTTTATAGCGGTCAATCTGGTGGGCTCAATGAAGCCTACTCAGACATTACCGCGGCTGCGCTGAATCAATTTGTACACCAACAATTTAACTGGCAGATAGGTGACAAACTGTTGAAAGAGCCTGGAACCGTCAGGTCAATGGATAACCCCAAAATGAGTCACACTAGTCAATATGTTGAAGGTACCGGCGTACACACGAGTTCTGGTATTTTTAATAAAGCATTTTATGAACTTGCGACGATGACCGATTGGACCATAAAAAAAGCATTTAAACTGTTTACACTTGCCAATCAGCTGTATTGGACCAGTGACGCCACGTTTGAGTCGGCAGGAAAAGGGCTTTACCAAGCAGCTTTGGATCTCAACTACTGTGTAAACGATGTTGTTCTGGCGATGGAATCGGTTGGTGTTTATGATTCAGGTGTAAAAAATGACAGCTATTGCCCAAGTCAAGATAATGACGCGGGGCCTACAGCGCTATTTACGTATAATCAAACGCAGTTGCAAGTCAGTTTTACTGATCACTCAACAGACGATAATGGTATTGCCAGTTATTACTGGGATTTTGGTGACGGCCAATCGTCAACACTCGTAAGCCCGACACATATCTATCAACAACCTGGGAGTTATCAAGTTCGTTTGACTGTGATGGATAGCAAAAATATACTCGATCACACGTTGCAAACGATTCACGTTGTCAGCGACAGCTGTCATGTAGCCGCTTGGAAGCCCGATCAGATATATCGCTATCCAGATAAGGCCGCGTATAACAACTTAGTCTATCGGGCTCAATGGTGGACTAAAGGCAATCGACCTGATCTTAATTCTGGCAGTGGTAAAGTATGGCGCTACGTTGAACCCTGTTCGGGCGGCAGTGCGAATTAAAGTTTGAAGGAGGTATTCAAGTTTTGTCTTGCTTTAGCCACCTTTTCTGAAATAGGGGCAATCTAGCCCCTATGATCGCAGACTTCTCGAACAATTTTCTCTTGGACTAATGCCACCTAGCTTGTTTTCATTAGTGATAGAGCTTTGAGTGTCGCTATTTTATCACTCACTCAACCATCATATTTGAGTTTGGTGGCTCGATACTTAACCGGGTCAACTTGTGTTATTTAGGTTCTCAAAGTTGAGTGATTTCACGATAATTTCACAGGAATAATTTTACAGTGAAATTTTTACAGGCTGTGCTATTTTTGTACTCAGGATGATCATCTCACTGGAATAAAAATAATGAAAAACGACAGTAGTTTGATGCGAAAATCCCACTTTTTGGGCACAAAAATACGTAACTTACGTAAGCGTAATCACTTAACTTTGGAAGATTTGTCAGCGCGTTGTGTGCGAGTGGATGCGCAAACAGCACCTTCTGTGTCATATTTATCGATGATTGAGCGTGGCAAACGCACGCCCAGCGAAGAAATGTTAGAGAATTTGTCGGAAGTATTTCAAAAACCTCTCAGCTGGTTTTTAGACAATGAACCCGAGCCCGCGAGTATTACGCCACAAAAGGGCAATCATGGTGGTATTTCTGGCATGGTTCTAGAACCTAACTTTTTATTTTCTAATGATATTTTACAAATTGCTATTCCTGAGATGCTGTCTCAGGCAGGTATCGCTGGCCGACAGTTTGCACAGCTTTTGATCCGTGCTCATCAAGAACACCACCAAAACCATTTTCCCGATTTAGAGCGCGCAGCTGAGGATGTTGGCAAGAAAAACCTCTATTTAACGTCAGACGATTTAATGGCTATAGCCCAGCAATTTGGTTTAAAGATTTGTTGGTTTGAACAAGCGTGTACCAGCAAGATGAATGAAGCAGGGGAGTGCACAAAGCACCTCGTTACCTCCTATTTCGAACAGCCAAATCGTATGCATTTGAATACACTTTTAAAGAGCCGAGACAGCCGACTTAAATATGACCTCGCTGTACATATTGGTCATGCAGTACTGCACAACACTGAAGGGTTACATTGCAAACTCACGATTGGTGGCAGTGATTATAGTGAAGACAATTATCACAATACGCCCAATGCGCAAGATATTCTAAATGCTTGGCGAGATTTTGAAGCCAGTTTTTTTGCCGGTGCATTGCTTTGCCCAAAGCAGCCTTTTAGACAATTGCTGGATAGTGTGGGCTATGAGATCAATGTACATAAACAGCTCAATATTTCTGCCTCTGTGGCAATGCGGCGTATGACCGTGGTATCGCCTTATCCTCACTGGCACTATTTTGATGCCTATCAACCAGGTAAGTTGAAAGCTGTATATCGAGGCAACGGGATTCCATTACCGTGGGGCAATATGCGTGCAGTGCAAGACCCTTGTCAGCACTGGGCGGTGTTTAGGAAATTTGCACAGATATCGACTCAAAGTAGCACCCAGATGTCCATTTTACTGGTGGAAGGGGAGCCGCGTTTGTATTGTTGTGAGTCAGTCCAAGTGGCGGATTTGGCAGGGAACCCCCACGTTTTATGTGCAGGCGTTGACCTTAATCCGGCAATTGCGGCGCAAGGTCTTGATGTTTACAGCGTAGTGGCTGAGCTAAAAGCTTTATGTATCAAGCATGGCGGAGAAAGTGTGATCCCACATCAACTCAAGCAACAGCTAATGAGTGTAGCTAAAATTCTGAATATAGGCTGGGTTGAAAGAGGGTTACAAAGTGAGGTGCGTGTTATTTGTACACGAGGTAAAGCTTGCCCACGCCAGCCAGCATGCTATGAAAGGACATCACAGTGAGATTAGAGTGCCGTCCCATACCCTGTTTAAGTCAATATGTGGAGTGTTTTTCAATTGACAAACTTGTGGGTTGTCACAGCATAGCACCGCAAGGGGTGTTTGATATCATAATTAATGCGCAAACATTGAGTTATGGTGAGAAGAAAACGGTACTTAAGCCCTCCATGTGGCTTGTTGGCCAACACACTCAGGTTTACCATTTACATGCAAAAATGCCTACTTGGGTCTTCACTATTCGGCTTAAGCCTTTTGCTTTGCTACCGTTTAAACAATTCAATGCGTTAGAAATTAAAAATACGGTGGAAAACATCGCGACGAGTTTTGATGGGGTGGCGTTGCTTAGCCCGATCATCGATAACTTACTGAGCGAAGCGCAATCGCCAACCACTATGTTGGCTGTTTGCGCTCAACTTGCGCAGGCTTGGCTGCTGGATGTGTTTGATAAGTCAGCTTTTATATTGCCAACATTATTTCGTTCTCAAGCGAATTGTATTCTAGAAACTAAAGGGGATATACAAATTGCTGCACTGTGCGACAGGTTTGCGTTGAGCAAGGTGACCATGCGTAAGCACTTTTTAGCTCACAGTGGTTTATTACCAAAGGAGCTGAGCAGAATATGGCGCCTTAATCACTTTTTGATGTTGATTCAGTCAGCGCAATCTGCTCCATCAATGGCTTCAGCGGCTTTGGCGGCGGGCTTTTACGATCAAGCGCATCTTATTCGAGAATTTAGAAGCGTGTTTCAATGTACACCAAAAAGTTATTTTAAAGATCAATGCGTTGATAATAATGCTGTATCACAAATGCGCAATCGTTTTTACGGTATGTATGACCCCATTTAGTCAGTAAAATTGATTTGTTAATCGAAGCAAAGGTTATTCGCTTGTTCGTGGTAAAGTGGCTACAAGAAAGTGAATTATTATTAAGTGTAAGCGTATGAGCGTTGACGTCGTAAAAACCGTGATTTATTCAAGTATGCTTGGCGCGACGGCATTGGCGTTAGCTGATGCATGCAGTCGGCCAAAACAACTACAGACGCGTTTTTTAATAGCGTTGCTGTTATTTCTTATGGTGAATGTACTAGGGGAATTATATCTCTATTCAGGGGCCTATCGATTTATGCCCGCTTTAGCAGGCGCGCAGTTACCCATAAGAATGCTGATGGGCCCGGCACTGTATTTTTATGCCTATGCCACCATGTCGCCCAATAAAGCCTTACCAAAAAATGCGTATTTGTTGGCGCTTCTGGGCCCTTTGCTGGCATTTTTGGCCATGGTCCCTTTTGCATTTGGCTTAAGTTCAGCAGAAAAGTTAGCGCTTGCAGACCCTTTAACACGCGATCCAAAACAGTATAAAATTGCGTTGTTGACCTGTTTTAGTACTACCTTCATTTTTATCTTTTTTACCGCGTGTTATTTAGTTGCCACTTTAAAGTTACATCATCGTCACTGCCAGCAGTTAATGGACCGGTTTTCCTCAATCGAACGCAAGTCCATGGGGTGGTTTAGAGTTGTGCTGCTGTTGTGGGGGGCTGTATGGTTTATGCACTCAGTTGAATACATTTTGGTGTTTATGAAGTGGCGTTGGTTTGGTGCAGGTGTCGTATTACCACTATTTGAAGCGCTTGTACTGATGGCATTTGCACATTTGGCGTTAAAGCAGCCGGTACTTAAAGAATCTGACAAGGGCCAGCTGCAAACTTCGGATATCAGGAGCAAAACTCTCGGTGAGCAGAAAATGGCGCAGATTGCCGAGAAGTTAAAAAAACTTATGCTTGAAGAACAAATGTTTATGGTTGAAAACTTATCTCTCAACATGCTATCAAAGGCGACAGGCATAAGTGAAAACCATATTTCTGAGACTTTATCTCAACACCTAAAGACTAACTTTTTTCATTTCGTAAATAGTTATCGGATTGAGTTAGCGACAAGATTGCTGGGTACTACAGAAAAGTTAGTATCCACTATCGCGTATGAGGTAGGTTTTAATTCAAAATCGACATTCAATGCAGCTTTTAAAAAACACACTGGCTTGACACCGTCGACATTCAAAAAGCAGCAAAAAAGCGCGTCTGAGGATAAAATTTTGAATTAATACGTTCGAATAGGCCCATTGCGACGACTCGAAACAGACAATTTTGCATACTGCAGGCATCAAACAGTTTAGAAATTTAAAAGGTGTTATATGACAGTGCAAAATACAGAGCAATACGCTGTGGGCAATAGCTTAAACTATGTAAAGATCACAGGCTTTCTATATTCGTTCATTATTATTCTTGGGTTTGTTCCCACCCTTTTGATAGACAATAGCCTAATTTTTCGAGCTGATGACCCGTTACAAGCAATGGCGCAATTTGAGCAGGCATTTCGGTTGTCAATTTCAGGACATTTTCTCATGTACCTGTGTGTACTGATGTTGTCTTGGGGGCTATATACTATTTTGAAACCTGTTAATAAGCGCTTAGCCTTAATTGGGTTTGCATTTAGAAGTGCCGAAGCAATCCTCGGTTTTGTAACATTGATTTTCTACTTAATGCCTTTGATGATATTGAATGGCAGCGATTATTTAAATGCCTTCAATACCGAACAACTGAGGGCTTTATCTATCTTATTCCTAAAAACAAGTGGAGCGGTTTACTACATTTTGCTGCCTGTAATGGGGATTGGCGCAGCGCTTTACTGTTACTTGTTTTACAGAGCTAATTATGTGCCTAAAGCACTGGCTATATGGGGTATGGTTACTTACGTGTCTATGATTGCTTATGGTGTTATTAATGTAGGTATGATAGATGCGCCTAAATCCTTACAATATACCATGTACCCAGGCGCACTGTTCGAGTTGCTATTTGGTCTTTGGTTGTATTTCAAAGGAATAAAAACAAAGAGTTAGGTTTTGGTAGAACAATCTGTCTCCATTTGAATCGCCTCATTGTTAGGCTAATGCTAGGCTAATGCTAGGCTAACAATGAGGCTTTCATTGATAATATTTTCATCGGCTTAACTTTTTTACAATTACAGCTGCTACTTTTTCGTTACTCTAAAGATAATTTGTTCCTTCAGGATAAGTAACTATGAAAAGTACCGTCACATCAATTTTCAGTAGCCTTGTATTGAGTGGATTACTCAGCATGCCATTACATGCTGCCGAAATTTCACAACAAACCAAACAACAAACAATTACCCAACTTTCTAATGTGTTAATCGATGAATATGTGTTTGAAGATGTCGCTAAGACGCTCTCAAAACAACTACAAACAGAATTTGATGAGGGTAAATTTTCACAATATACCGACGCGGAAGACTTTGCCAAAGCGTTAACGCAATGGTTGCAAACGCAGGCGAAAGACCGCCATCTAAGAGTACGCTTGAATCCAAATTCAAAAAACACCGCAGGCGCTAAAGCTAGGTTTAAAGATGGCCTATTAAAACCAGCGCGCCACGGCGTTAGCTCTCAAGGAGTACTTGAAGTAAGCATGCTTGAAGGTGATATAGGTTATCTAAAACTGAACGCTTTTAGAGGGCTTGAAGACACCAAGCCTTATTTAGATGCAGCGATGCAGGTACTCTCTTCTGCTCAGGCCATTATTATTGATTTACGAAAAAATGGTGGGGGCTCGCCGCAAACGGTTCAGTATTTATGCAGTTATTTTTTCTCTGAAAAGCTGCTATTAAATAGTCTGTACTATCGTAACACGGAGCAAACCCGTGACTTTTACGTATTGGACGAAGTGGGGGGGGAGAAGTTGACTGATGTTCCTCTTTACATTTTAACCAGTAAGCGCACTTTTTCGGCAGCCGAAGAATTTAGTTACAACATGCGCACGCGTGAAAGAGCGACTCTGGTGGGTGAGGCTACAGGGGGTGGAGCCAACCCTGGTGGCATGTTCACAATCAACGAAACTTACAGAGCGTTTATTGCGACAGGGACTGCCATAAATCCAGTCACTAAAACCAACTGGGAAACAGTCGGTGTAGCGCCTCATGTCAAAGTGAAGCCAGAGCAAGCATTGGATAAAGCCATCGCGCTCGCCAAAGATGCCGTTGATAAAAACTGGCAAAGCCAAAAGAAGCAAAGACAAAGTGATATTGCCAAGCTTTTCAAATTAATGACGGAGATACAAAGCGACACAGCATACGATGACAAGGAAAAGCATCATTACTTGGCACAACTGAGTGACTTATTTGTTGCGCTAGACTTGGGTCGTTATGGTTTTTATGAGTTAGCAGAAGACGAGCTAGAAACACACCCTCATCTTGCTGCCTTATTGCTAGAAGCAAATAGCCAACAATTTCCAAAAGATGAATATATTTATGAGCTTTGGGCGCAAGCATTAAACAACGATGGTCAAAGTAAAGCGGCCAAAGAAGTGTTGGAAGCGGGTATTAAGCAAGTACAAAGCGATGCGCAAAAGCAGTATTTAAAAGATCAGTTGACGCTGCTGCAAGGCAACTTGGCACTGTGACCTATTGTTTGTGATGCAGGGCACTGCGCTGCATCACTTTTAGTCCTAACGCGGTCTTGAACTAGCCATGTTCTTTGTAACCTAGATTTTGGAGTAGCTCGGATAAGTGGCGAAGCCACGCCATCCGAGGTTAGTCAGTAGCAAAGTCGAATAACACTTTAACTTACAGTCATGGGCTACTGAAGTATTGGCAGTAACCCAATAGCCAACAATGTACAGGCGATGAGTGAGATGAGTGATCCTGCGCGTACTATAACCTTAACCGCTAGTTCAGTTGTAACGGTGGCTGAAAACCCCGCGCCAGCGATAGGCAACGCTTTACTTGCGCCAGTTACAGACGCAACCGTTATTCCCAGCCAAATCAGTATAAATCCCAAAGCACAGCCATAAGCCACAAACATTTCTACAAATAAAGGCAGTTCAACCAGCGACCAAATAACCCCAAAGATTGTCAGAGCCATGGCACACTGAACAGCGGTCAAATGGCCAGAAAGCGCCATCCGAGCATTTTTTACAATGGGGATCAAGGCCCCTTGTATTAAACCAATCAGGAAAAAGACAACACCAATAAAAATGAGGTGTGCACCTATGTGTGTAAGCTTTATCATGATATTCCCCATGTATGCACAACACTAAGCTCAGTGGTACTAGTTACAACCCAGATATTGCTGATGTGAAACGGGGTACTTTGTTCATTTTGTTTTGTAAATTTTCGTAAGGTACTCATTGTTTATCTCCGTTAAAAAACACAGGGTAAACAACGAAAAACGAAAACTCATTCACCTAGATTCATTTTTTAATTTACTTAATGTTTGAGGAGTGATGCCGAGATAAGAGGCGATATGATACGACTTAACTTGTTTAAATATGAAAGGGTATTCGTCAAGTAAACGCTCATACCTTTGGGCTGCAGTTTCTGACATAAGAGAAAGAACACGTTTATATGTTGCAGAGTAATAGGTGTTATGTATCCATATTCGGGCTAAAATGTCCCACTTTTTTTCTTGTGATATAAACTTATCAAGCGCCGGCAAAGAGGTGACATAAAAAACCGAATCTTCAAGTATTTCAAAGTTAAGCATTGACCCTGTGTTTTCATAAAAGCTCACACTATCATCCATAAAATGGTTTAAACCATGTTTACTTTTTCCGCGAAAATAAAGCTGCCAAGTATGCTCTTTACCATTCATATCACTCAAATATGATCTGGCTAAACCGCTTTTAATAAACCATATTTCGCTAAACACGTCACCGGCATGATGTACCGTCATGCCTTTTTTGACTCGTTTTATATCAAATATGCCGCAAGCATCAGCCCACTCGTCATCATTAACAGGAATATACTGCTCAATTAGTTTTCTAAAATATTTCATAGAGCTTCAGTTTTTGATTTTTGAAAATAATAGGGTGCTAATTAATTAAAAATGATTGTCTAAAATAGCGCAATAGAGTTATTTAGTGTTTATACGTTTTTATTTCACTTCCTCAGCTTGGATATTAATAGTGGTGTGTGTCATTTATTTTCTTTCCTCTTAATAGTGGTGGGTGTCATTTATTTTTTCGTAGATGTCGATTTGTCAAAGTTCTTTGACCGAGTCAATCACGACTTATTGATGCGAAATTTATCACGTCATGTCAAAGATAAACGCTTGCTCAAACTCATTGGCCGTTATTTGAGAGCTGGAATTGATGACAATGGCACGCTAATTCCGAGTTTAGAAGGAGTACCGCAAGGCGGTCCTCTTTCACCTTTATTATCCAACATTATGTTGGATAATTTAGACAAAGAATTGGAGCAACGAGGTCACCAATTTGCCCGTTACGCTGATGATTTTATAATCTTAGTAAGATCAAAACGTGCGGGCGAACGTGTACTTGCCAGTGTTACTCGGTTCCTTGAAACTAAACTCAAATTGCTTGTTAATACGGATAAAAGTCAGGTGGTTAAAACCACACAAAGTAAATTCTTAGGGTTTACCTTTAAACGTGGAGCAATCAAATGGCATGACAAAACCCTGCATAAATTTAAGCGACAGGTACGCATTTTAACTAACCGTAATTGGGGCGTGAGCATGCAATATCAGTTGTTTAAATTAAGCCAATATCTAAGCGGATGGATCAATTATTTTGGTATTGCAAACGCATACCAGCAATGTGTTGACCTAGACCACTGGATAAGGCGCAGGATCAGGATGTGTTACTGGCGACAATGGCGAAAACCGAGAACTAAAGTGAGAAACCTGATGAAGCGTTGAGTTCATGTGCAAGCAGCCGTTGCCTGTGGCATCACAAGTAAAGGACCTTGGCGCAGTTCCAAAACACCCGGTATTCAACAGGCTTTAGGCTTAAATTATCTGAAAAACGAGGGACTATATTCACTCAGAGACGGATGGATAAAAGTGCATTACCCAAACGGGTAATCTGTTAGATGAAACGCCCTGTGCGGACCCGCATGCAGGGTGTTGTGGGGGCTGAGGGCTAGATACCCTCGGCTACCCGATTATATTTTTATTCGTAAAGCCCGATTTCCTTAAGTAATGCTTTGCCTTTGGACTGAACTTTTAGTGAGCCTTCTAGCTTTCCCTTTGAATCTTGCTTCTCAACAACTTTTGCCAAACTTGATGCTTCTAATTGGTAAAAATACTTTTTCTTGCGGGTAAATGCACTATCTATCCATGCAGCATTTCCATTTCCAGCCTGAATTAATAGACTTAATGAAATTGGATGTATTGCCCCGATCGTTTCCGCAACACCTTTAATTTCTCCCGCTAATAGAGCTCGTTTTCCGGCATCATTTTCATGTGTGATGGATTCAAGCTTGGTACTAATAAAACCTGATGCAGCTTCATTAAAGTTGAGCTTTGCTCCAGCGACTTCCCCAGATTTGATTCTAGAAAGCAAGTTCTCAAATTGCCGACGAAAACCAAAAGCTATAATCAGCAATACAGATGGCCATATGAAAGAAGTTACAAAATTCAGCCAAATTTCCGTGTTGTTAGGTTCCAACGTAAACTCCCTTAAAAATATAACAGCATATTAGCGTGAATTCGCGTTAATGTTCTATCCATTATCCCTACAGCACACTAATTTTTAAATTTCATTTCGCCGAATACTATCACCTTAGCCGCCACTTTACCCTCAAAAAGTCAACAATCGCGAAAGGGAAACCGAGAATCTACTTAAACGAGCATTTCAATGAAATAGCATAAGTGGAAAAAGGTAAAAATATCAATCCATTAATACTAAGCGACTCGATAAGTCCTCGCTTAATTGTCCGATTATTAAGGGGGTAGCAAGCAACTTTTTAGGCATACAAAATTACATCTAATGCTTTGAAAACAGGGTCATAGTTAAGTAAATAACGCTTCGCTCGTTTTAATACTTCGTCGTCGCTTGTGTTGTTGAGCCTACAACGAGCGCGCTCTTTGCCAGAAACTGTTACTGTCAGAGTGGTTATTCCAATGCTCAAACTTAGCACGGTAACTTTCCCACGGTTCCTCTAATACTTCACGTTTATCAGTAAGAGAATACGCCATACCTTCCATAAACCATTGCGGAGTATCAAACCACACCTCAATGCTACCAAGTTTTTCATGTTGTAAGTGATGAATAAATTCGTGAGAAAGGAAGCTCGGATCCCAGCCTCTCGGGCCAACGACAATCCCAAATGTACTAATCGTTACAGCCCTCATCTCATTAAGGCCGAAAGAATTAAAACAGGATGAAGTGGCACAAAAAGTTACTCTAGGATTTTTCTCAAACGAAGCTAGCTGTTTTTCTGTAAAAGCATGTGCGGTTGAATAAAGTTTTGATGCAGTATCAAGTTTTGCAGAGTCATCAATACAGATACTCGCATTGACACAGTTCAAGCCATTGAGCTCAGGCGCCAATATGCGGATAGGTTTATATCCGAGCCAAAGCGCCAATGGGCTTAATATTAATGCTATGAGTAGTAATTTAAACTTCATTTTGATCCACTTAGCAACATCCTATAAAGGGATGCAAACCAAAGCGACCGAAGCCGCTTTGTTAATTTTAGGTATTACTCGCTTTCATCCACAATATAATGCTGGTTGTTATGAAGCTCACGCTCAACTTGGTCGTTTAAAAACGAGAAAGTCATTGGGCGGCTTGCTGCATCCAGTCGACCGTCATTTTCAATGGTGTTGTCGCTGATAATATGCGCTGAGGCGGTATTGGTTGCATACAGCTTTATGCCATAGGTGACAGGTTGAATGATTAAATTATCTTTATACGCATGAGGTAACCCCCCGCTAATCTGCGAGTTTTGTTGTGCCGCATTACGAGCGAAAATGCCATTTTCACCTGGGTATACTATTTTGTTATTAATAACTTGCAGGTTATCACCATCGAGCATCATGCCGTTGCCGCCGCTACGATAAATGAAGTTATCTCTTACTTGAACATTATCGCCACCCACTTGAATGCCGGTGTTTTGCCATACGGGGGCAAATGGGCTAACACCTGTGCGATAAATTTTGTTGCTGTAAATTTGTGCGTCGCCTTTTACTGCATTTAATTGAATACCATCAGCCGCGGTTTGCTCTAGTTTGTTGTTGTGGATGCGCACGTTTTCTAGTTTATGGGGGTAGACGGTCGTTGCTACACCATCACATTCTAGTTTTCGACTTAAGCCTGTGTAGCCCACGTACATGCCTTCACCTTCTTCAGTGTGATGGACGTAGTTGTCATGAATATGAATGCCCGTCATGGTGAAGTTTTCAGCCCAAGTTGCAGGGTCGCAGTTAGGGTCGGTTTTGATCAGCATGCCCGCAAAGCGTGCACGGTAAATTTCAATGTTGTCTATTTCAATTTGCTCGCTGAGCTGGCCAACGCTCAGTGTGCCGCCTAAACGAATGCCATATGGTTGCGCTGGATCTTGTGACACAGATGTGACACGTAGCCATTTTGATTGCTCAATGGCAATGCTGTATTCGTAGGGCTTGGTGATCACCACACCATCTGCATTGCGGATCACGATAGGTTGTGCCTGTGTACCTACGATATTTTTGAGTCTTAGCGGTCCTCGTTCCCCAGCGGCTAAACAAACGGTGTCGCCAGGTTGAATATTCATTGTAACTCCATCTACTGAATAGTGTGACGAAGGGATCTCAAAATCACATGAATTGTGTGTGGTTGTATCGGCAAAAGCCGAAGTTGCAAATACTGTGGGTAGGCTTAACACTGCGATAGCTGCGTGTTTCATTACTATGTCCTTATTAGAATGGTCGGTGTCCACAATAATTAAACAAGAATGGGCTGTAGTTGCAAGAATTATTAAAAGAAGGGCAAAAATATACGAAAATGGTATGGAGATTAGAAAATAAAAACGAAAGCGCCATGCGCCTTCGTTTTTTAAACATACATTAACATCAGCTGCGGTTACATTATCTTATTGACACTTGATAGAAGCGTATAGTGGGTAACACTGGTTTTTGCTACCTGTGCTCTTGTTTTCCCACTTTTTAGAGTACCAGTTGTATTCTGCGTATGAAGACTCATCTTCACCACATTTTACTGTGCTGCCGCTTGCTTCTTCACGGTGGCCACGCTCTCTACAGAACTGGTTGCCGTTTAAAGAGTTAACGAAGAAGTTATCAAGGTAGCTACCTACCCAAACGCGTGGGTTGTAATAAGTAGTAGAAGTTGTAGCAAGTAAGCCTTCAACTTTAGCCACTTCAACAACTGCTTTTTCGAAAGTAACACCTTCGCCTTCAACTTGCTCAGCGTTGTTTAAAAGAGTAACAGACTCAGCTTGAGCGAATGTAAGCGTAGAAGTTAAAGCCAAAAGGCTTAATGCGATTGTAGTTTTCATAATAGTACCTGTTGATTTTAGTTTAGTTTTAAATGCAGGTACATTTAACGTGCTTTTGATGTACTTTGTGTTTAACTAATGTTTAGAGCAGGTTAATTTATTAAAGTATTCATATGACAAAGATAAGCGAGGTATTAACCCAGCTTATCTTTAAGTTGTGCATACTGATAATAAGCAAGTTGGCCTAATCGCCTAAATTGAGGAAAGGGTAAATAAGGCAATGGTGTTTGATAAAGCGGTAAATCAGGTACCGTTTTGTTTGCGATTAGTTGTGCCATTCGATAAGCCGCTTGCGCGCTAAATGATACGCCCGCACCACAATAACCAAGAATATAACCAACGTTGTTTTTGAGATGGACATGCGGCATGTCGTCTAATGCGGCAGCGATAAAACCATTCCAATAAAAATCTTGTTTTACATTTGCTAACGTCGGGAAGCAAGCCGATAAGCCTCGCTTGAGATTTTGTAAATACACGGGGGCGTTTTGGTGTTTGGCAAATACCGCACCTCGACCGCCAAATAGCAGGCGGTTATCGGGCAACAAACGATAGTAGTATTTTAGCGTGCGTGTATCCATTGTGACTTGGTGAGTCTTTAGTCCTGCGCTTTCTAGTTCTGTATCCGTGAGCGGTTGAGTCACCAACACGCTGCTCAAAATTGGCAAATAGCGGTTGTTGATTGCGGGATGTGATTGCTTGCTATTATAGGCATTGCCAGTGTAGATCACGGTATTGGCTGAGATTTTAACGTCGTTGATAGTCAATACATGTTTATTTTGCCTTTCTTCGACTTGGTTGACCAACGCGTTTTCGTACAGCATTACACCCGCTTTAATCGCCATATTACGATAACCAAGCAATAATTTCAGAGGATTAATACCAAATCCATCCGGCAGACGCATCGCACCATAAGCTTGCTTGTTTTGCATGTAAGACTGTTCAAGCTCATTGACCGATAAAAATTCAGCATCCCCTCCAAGCTTTTGTAAAAACTGTGCCTGCGCTTCCATTGCTTGCATCGCTTTTTGATTATGGGCGATTTTCAAATAGCCTTTTTCTTGTGGTTCACAGTTAATCTTGTGCTCCTGGATCAGGTCATCCACACGTTGTACTGCTGCACTAAATTCGTCATATATACCTTTGCAGGTATCCAGTCCCCACTTATTGGCCATTTGTGGATAGCTTAAGCGGCCTGAGCCTTTTAGAACGAAGCCCGCATTGCGCGCACTGGCACCAAAGCCAACTTGGTTTGCTTCGAGTACACAACAGTCAATGTTGTGGTGTGTTTTTAAATAGTAGGCGGTGAGCAAGCCACTATAGCCCCCGCCAATAATTGCCACGTCAAAATGGCGATTGCTTGATGGGGGAGAGTTAGGAACGGGTAAGCTTGTTGTGCTTGACCAATAACTGGGTGCAAAGCCACTGGCTTGGCAATGCGCATGAGTAAGCGGATCGTAGAACATATTTTTGTACACTTCTGTTAAAATAATAACGCCATTTCAGCGGCTTGACAGTGACATTCGTGACCACAGATGGTGCACACGTAACCATCATTGATGCAGTTTTCTAACCAGCGGTCGTCATGTATTTTGATTAATTTGCCACCTGCTTTAGTAAAGTATTTAACTGCACCATTACCTGGGCTTTGTTTCCATAAGTGAGCAACACCCGCTAACGCACCTTGTTGGCGTAATGCTACGATAGATGCATGTAATAATGATGGGCCAATACCTTGGCCCTGCGCCTCTGGTGCAACGGCAATGCATTTAAAATAAGCCATTTGCGAAGGCAGAACTGGCCAGTTTTTTGGTGTACACCATTTGTCTATTGACCATTGCTGCGCAGCGTAACTGGTTCTAAATCCTAACAATTGGTTCTGTTCGTCCATGGCAACGAAGCAAGCATTAATATTGTGTTTTGTGCCTGCAGCGACCATTTTTTCAAGTCCTTCATTATCGAGATAATTATCACCATGTACTTGGTTTGCGAGCTTTACAACTGCTGGATAATGTTCAGGACTTAACTCTTTTATGATCATATGTACTGCCTTTGTTGAATTTTCATTATTACCTTACTGTGAATTTAAAAAGAAATCTTCATGAAAATGGGGGTACATTTAGAAAAAATCATGTTGAATCTTTTTAAATATATTAAATAGTTACAAGTTTGTTTGGAATTTAATCAGCTTTTTCTAGCAAAGGTTGCATGTTCGTTGATGACAGAAAGTGATTGACAGCGATGTCATAACGTTAATACTGTGGTTTACAGTGTGAACAATATGTTTCCCACTCGATACAACATAAAGGAAGGAAAGTAACATGAATAAATTAACTCCAGTGGCTTTGGCGCTCAATATTGTGGCCATAGCCAGCGCAAATGCCATGACCATTCAGCCAGATCCACAAAACCCGGGTGGCTACTTGGTGTCGAAAGAAGAATTACAACAAGCGGCACAAAGTAAAACGAGCAACCCTATGTATGCCATTTGGGCAAAAGCCCTTGAAACGGCTGATAATGCCATTGTTGAAGCAATTGTGCCGGGGGCACCAAGCAACCCAAGCAACGTAAAGCGTGTTGAGCGCGTGTTCCCGCAAGCTGAGTGGAATTTTTTAACCAATATGGCTGCGCCTGAATATACCTACACGCGCTTCTTACGCGCGATTGGTAAGTTTCCAGCATTTTGTGGTGATTATACCGATGGTCGCAATGCAGATGCGATTTGTAAAAAATCGATAGTGACTGCATTTGCCCATTTTGCGCAAGAAACAGGCGGGCATATTGCCAAAGACAATGTCTCTGATAACCCGCTTGGGCTAGAGGAATGGCAGCAAGCTTTGGTCCATGTGCGTGAAATGGGTTGGTCGGAAGGCCAAGCGGGCTATACAACAGGGTGTGGTCAGAACGACTGGCAAAATCGTCGATGGCCATGCGGGCAAGGTAAAGGCTATTTTGGTCGCGGTGCAAAGCAGCTGTCATACCATTTCAACTATGGTGCCTTTTCAGAAGCGATGTTTAATGGCGATGCCACTGTATTACTTAATAACCCGGGGCTGGTTGCTGATTCATGGTTGAATCTTGCGTCGGCTATTTGGTTTTTCTTAACACCGCAAGCACCGAAACCAGCCATGTTGCATGTGATTGACCGTACATGGACACCGTCACAAAGAGAACTTGAAGCAGGGATTGGTTACGGCTTTGGCACTACGATTAATGTGATCAATGGTGGTATTGAATGTGGTGCGCAAAATAGAGATAAAGGCCAACCAGTTAACCGTATTCGCTACTGGGAAGGTTTAGCACACTATTACAATATTCCAATTGAGTCAGACGAAGAAAATACCTGTTGGCAGCAAACGCCGTACGGCAGTTTAAACCTCAATGGTGCTGACGATGTATTGTATACCAACTGGGAAGGCGATTGGGCATACTATTCAGACCGTCCTGGTGGCTACTCATTTGAATGTAAGTTGGTTGGCTATCAGACAGCATATTCGGCTTTGGTACCTGGGGATTATGAGAAGTGTGTGACGAATTTCTATCAGTCTCATGCGAGTTGGCCTGCGGTGCGTGTCGTAGATAAGCTAGATCCACCAGATAATGAACCACCGGTAGGTGGCGTTGCTGCGTGGGACGCGAGTAAGGTGTATCTTAAAGGTGATAAAGTGAGCTTCAAAAATAAAATTTATGAGGCGAAGTGGTGGACCCAAGGGGATGAACCTGCAACGACTCAGCCTTGGAAATTTCTAGAAGACGTCAAGAAATAGGTTTAAAAAAAGCCGATAGCGGGCGCTATCGGCTTGGCTGTTGAATGTAGAGTAGGCTAGTTCAACAAGGTTTCTATCGAGCTCTTTCCTTTGTCGTCGGTAAACTTAAAAACAAAGTCTTGCTTACCGTCTTGGTTTACATCGACCAACAAAATATCGTTGCCGTTTTTCGGTAGTTTGTGCTTGATTTTTATGCGCTTGTTACTTAGCAATTGCGTTGAGTCGCCATAGTATACGCTGAGGGTTTTACTGCCACTTTTGAAGATAGCATCATCTTTAGTATCGCCATTAATGTCGCCAACGTAGAGTGATAAGGCATTGTTGTCATCATTCATATCCACGGCCATCTCAACTTCTTTTTCACTCAATGGTGATTGTGAGAAGTTGCCGTCATTTTGTTGTTTATAAAAACCAACTTCTACATCAACATCGGTGTTGCCGCCGCTAAGTGCTATTGATGCAATCGCCCCTAAACCAAAATCGATGTGGAATTTTTGCATTTCTAGTTTGCCGTCACCGTCAAAGTCATATTCAAATTTGAGTTGCCCTATTGGGGTTGAGCTTGGTAAAGCGATGGCTTGGCTTGCAAAGCCACCTTTGGGGTTGCCTAAATACAACTTGTTGGTGACTTCTGCGTCCATCATATCGAATCCGTCACCCGCAGGCATTAAACGTGTGATCAGATCAACATGGCCGTCGTTATTAATGTCCTTGATTTGATTAATTTTACGGGTGCTACCATCAAGCAATGTACCAAGTTCAACAGGCAGTGAGAGGGTTTTGAGTGTATTGTTGAAACCAGCCTTGTTGCTGTAGAGTGCCTGTACTTTTTTATCATTGAAAAAGAGCAAATCTGGCTTACCATCACCATTTAAGTCAGTCGATATTGGGTTCACGTTGTAACTAAATGAGACATCTAACGTGCCTTGTGATATTTTCCCCTCAAAATCGGGTTGCGTGAGATAGGCATATTGAATGAATTCACCATCTGGCGTTTGCACATATAAAGAGGAACTACCTAACTCTGGAACCAGAAAGTCGCTCAAACCATCCTGGTTCACATCAATAATAAAATCCAGCTGTGAGAATTTTGTCAGTTCCATTTGTCCATACAGCGAAGCCGTTTTAACGAGCAAAATGGCTTTATCCTTAGTTGCTAAATAAATGCCATCCTTGGCAATTACAAATGCTTGTTCTTTTTTGCTGCTGGCGTACTGACCATGGTCAAAAGCAATGGCATAGTCGGGTAAAACCAGCTGATAGTTTTCGTTGTTCTGCAAATCAATTTCTTCGAGCTGTTTTAGATCTTTGTTGTAGGCGAACAAAGTAGGGGTTTTCGTCGTTACCAGTGGCATGCTTGTGAAAATAGAGAGTGCTTGAGCAGCCCAGAGGGAGTGACTAAGTGCTATCCCTGCAATACCAATACATAACCTTTTCATGTTGTACCCTATTTATTTGATGCGATGAACAAGAGACTCCATGTTATCGAACAAGGTATTTCAAACAATTAAGGAGATGTAATTAATTGTAAGAAATGTAACGATAAAAATAGCCCGCAATGCATGTTCTAGGTTTGCCCATGTTTGCTAACATCCTAATGAACCGACCCAGCCAAAGCCATCGAAGTTACGCAGTAAATCATTATTTAGCCTCACATTAGCTGTGGTTATTTAGGTTAGTAGTTGATAAACAGCAATTGATGCGGTTGCACAGGCGCGTTACTATACGCCTTTAGCAACAAACCGAGACAAAAAGTGTCTGTAACTCGCCCTTTAGTCGAAACTTTAGCGCAATGCATTGAAAATGTGCTGGATGCGCCGACTTATGCCGATAAAACCTTAACGCAATTACTGCAAGATAATCCACAATGGAGCCTAGAAGAAAGGCACTATGTCGTTGTAAATTACTATCATATCTTCCGCTTTAAGCGTTTGCTTAGCTACTTGCTTGAACAAGAAGCGATCATTAATGACGGCTTTGGATATTGGTTAGCATGTCAGGTTGTGACCCAACAGCCACTACCAACCTGGCTTGATGAACAACAATATAACGTTGCTCACCTTCAGGCTGCGTTGGAACAAGCGCCTCAAGCGATTCGTTTATCTGTACCCGATTGGTTAGACGATATGGCGAGTGCGCAATTGGGTGATAGCTGGCCTGTAGTTGCAGCAGCATTGAATAAAAGTGCAGAGCAGTACCTGCGTGTTAACACTTTAAAGACAGACATTGAAGCATTGAAAAAATCACTCTTCGACGAAGGTATTGTCGTTTCACAAGTGGATCTTGGTACGCATAGTGCGCTAAAGGTGGAGTCGAATAGTCATATCTTCCGTTCAAAAGCCTTTCAAGAGGGTTGGTTTGAAATGCAAGATGCAGGTTCACAGCAAATTGCGCACTTGCTTCAACCTAAAGCGGGTCAGCGTGTGGTTGATGCCTGTGCGGGGGCGGGCGGCAAGAGCTTACATATCGCGTCGCTTATGCAAAATAAAGGCTATGTACTGGCAATGGATATTCATCAACACAAGCTAGATGCGCTTAAAACAAGAGCAAAAAGAGCGGGTGTCCATATGCTTGAAACTCGTTTTATAAAGAACAGCAAAACGATAAAGCGACTCAAAGATAAATTTGATCGTGTACTCTTAGATGTGCCTTGCTCTGGAACGGGTGTGCTGCGCCGAAATCCGGATGCTAAGTGGCACTTACAAAGCGAGAATATTGATAATCTCGTGTCACTGCAAGCTGAAATTCTACAGCGATATAGCCAAATGTGTAAGCCTGGTGGCCGTTTGGTTTATGCAACTTGCTCCATTCTTCCTTGTGAAAACCAACAACAAGTTGAACAGTTTTTAGCGAACAACCCTCAGTTTAAACTGGTAGAGGAATTATCGCTTCTACCCGGTATTAGCAGCGAGTTTGATGGTTTTTACGGTGCCGCGCTAGAGCGCCTTACTTAGTTGCTAATTAAAACTGAGGCGACTATCAATATTGCCAAAGAGCATGCGCCATTAAGGCGCTTTATATGCTCACGGCTTCTGAGCACTTTACCAAGCTTTGCACCTGCTAGCAGCCATAAGCCATCAATCACTGTGACTAACGCAATACAGATCAAGGCCGTCAAAACTATCGCGTTAAGTGTTTGTGCATCGCCAATGTTAAATTGAGAAAATAAGGTGATGAGAGACGCATACGCTTTAGGGTTTATTAAGTTGAGTAAGACACCTTGCTTAAACCCTGGTAAATTACCACTCGATTTATGATTCGGATCGTTAAAATAGAGCTTGTAAGCTAAGTAAACTAGGTAGCTTACACAGGCAATGGATAGCGCAGAGGCAAGCTGTGGTTTGCTTTCAAGCAATGAGCTTAGACCCAAATTCACTAAAACCATCGCAAGAGTGAGCCCTGTTAAAATTCCAGCCAAAAAGGGCAAGTTTCGTCGGTAGCCAAAGTTAGCGCCAGACGCGAGTAGTGAGATAGGTGCCGGTCCAGGGCTGCCGAATAGAAGTAAGGTCATAAAGAGCAAAGAGAATAGAGTGTTGTGCATAGCAACTCCCATAAAGCTATGCCACCAAGCAAAACAGCTTGGGCGCATCGGAGTCTGTATACGGTGATCACATAATTTAAAGCAAGCCGTAGAACGGGCATATTGTTGTTAGAATGGTAAACCGGACACATGACTCTCAGGCGCGGTTCTACGAACTTAAGGTGTATTATTTACTTTTCAACAATACTTAAAGCTTTGATGATAAATGCCATGCTGTCAACTAAATCGAGATTGAAAAATGACAGATGCCCATTTCAAGGTTATGAAGTAAAAGGATTTATTTAGTTTAAAAAGCTGGTTTTTGTAAGTTTCATTGCGTATTGTGGTATACAAAACGAACAAGTATTAAACAAGGATGGGTAATGAATCGGGCGGTTTTGGTTATTGTGCTGTTGTTTTGCTCTGTGGCAACCTCAGCCAATCAGAAAATTAGTGTATTGACGGTGTTTGCAACCCACTATGATCTAGATATTAGTTTGAACTTTGTAGAGCAGAAAATGGATGCAACGGCTACGATTACGGCTCAGAACGAAGGGAGTGGGGCTATTGATGTGATCCCTGTGCGTTTGTATCGAATGCTTCAAGTATCAGAGGTGACTGACTCGAAAGGGGAACCTCTTGAATTTATCCAGCAAGTTGTAAGCAATGAGGACTTTGCTTTATTCCAATCAAATTACATTCGAGTCATACCCAAACAGCCAATTAAACCACAACAACGTTTTCAGTTTTCTGTTCGTTATTCTGGTCACTTAAAAGGCTACACCGAAACGGGTATGAATTATCTAAAAGATGATATTACGTCTGATTTTTCAATAATTCGTATGGATGCCTATGCTTACCCGTTATTGACGGTGCCAAATGATGACATTAATCGAGCGGCTAAATTTTGGCTTAAAAAATATGGCTATCATGCGAAAATAACGGTACCGAAAAGCCATGTTGTTGCCAATGGTGGACAACTGATCGCAAACAAGCAACTTGGTGAACAGGTTCAGTACGAATTTAAAAATATATTACCAGCTTGGAGAATGGACTTTGCAATTGCTCCTTATCAGGTAACGATAAAACCGGGGTATCGAGTCTATTCGCTACAAAACAATCCAAATAGCGAACGTTACCTGCAAGAAGCGACGCAAGTAATGGCTTTGTTTGAGCATTGGTTTGGCAAACGTAAGATAAACAGCGAATTTAGCTTTATAGAAATACCAAAAGGTTATGGGGCTCAAGCTGATGTAAGCGCAGTTATCCAAGATAGCGATGGTTTTGCCGATTTAAAGCGTTTGTATCATGAGCTAAGTCATTTATGGGACGTAAAATCATTGGACAGTTATTCACCTAGGTGGAATGAGGGTAAAGCGACATTTATGGAGCTTTTGGTCGAGCAAAAACTGACTGATCAATCGGCAGAGTATTTGGAAAAACATCTCGATGAGTTACTAAAAAAAGTCCAAGCTCGTTTTGCGAAAAGCCAAAAGTACCAGGCAACGCCTTTTGAGCGATATGGTGAAGCTGGTTTGAATGCTTACGATACTGGCGCATTGTTTTATGCGCTGTTGTATAACCGTGTAGGGCAAGCGCGATTTAATCAAATACTTGAACAACATTACGCGCACTTTTTTGAGCGTGGAGCATATACTCAAGACTTTGTTGTGCAATTAAGAAATCTAAAAGATGATGGCGTCGACAAACTTCTTAATAGCTGGGTAGGCTCAACTATCTATGCAAAGCAAATTCAACAAGCAACGAGCTTCAAACAACTTACACAGCTTACTTTTTCAAATGATGTGTGGTGATTTAAAACTCATCCGACAATGCGATATTGCGTCGGTGTTGAGATAATTTCATTGTGCTTGTTTTAGGCACTTTGGTTGATTACATTGGGATCGTGTTTAAAGGCAGGTTAACGAGGGTTTGAAGTCGTATTTATGCATGTTTATAAGTGTCTAGGTTTTAAAATTGATGTTATATCTGGGGTTGTATTAAATCATCAGCAGCGTTTTTTGCTGCGCGCTAAAACACTACAGGTGCTGAAAATATTGCTAGAAAACCGAGAGCAGGTAGTCACAAAGAAGTACCTGCTTGATACGATTTGGCACGATGTAGTTGTTCAGGAGCAAGTCTTAACGCAATCAATTAAAGAGTTGCGAGATATTTTTGGTAGCGAGGTAATAAAAACTTATCCGCGAGAAGGTTACCAATGGTCTGCACCAGTTCAATTAATATTCACACAACAGCCAATAAAAAAAATCACTCTATTGGCCTTGTTGGCCATATGCTTTATTAGCGTTGTCGCTGCCGGTATTGTTAAGTTTTCGGCGCGCCAGCAATTAACGGTCGCTTTTCTTCCGGTTGAAAATGCCATACCTGATGTCATCCATCAATGGGTGGGATTGCGAGGAATGGCGTATTTGTCTGAGCAATTGAGCCGCTATTCAGCGCTCAGTGTTGTAGAGCACGACCAAACTTTACATGCACTTGAGTATATTAAGTGGCCAGCTCAGGGTAGCGCATTAAGTATGCTCAGGCGTCAATTAAACGCTGATGTACTGGTACAAACTAAAGTGACAGGCTACCCACAAGATTTTCAATTGCACTACACCTTGTACTTTGTGCACGGTGTTGAAAAAGGCGTAGAGTTTGCAAAAACTATCGAAGGCACATTCGACAAATTGAGTGAACGCCTTACTCGTCGTTATGCGAATGAATTGCCTGATCTGCCTCACATCTCGCGAATGGATTTTAGCAATGAATCGTTTGCTAGGGGGGTTGAAATGTATTTGCGCCAGGCCTATGAGCAAGCAATTCCTTTGTTTGAATCAGCACTTTTAAATGAGCCGCAGTTATATGCTGCAAGGCGATATTTAGCGGCGAGTCACGCTAATTTGGGTGAACACCAAACTGCCATTACATTACTTCAACAGAGCATTGAAGCTTTTCACGGTTCAGAGCCTCGAGAGCTGATCCGAGCACATTTGATGATAGGTTATTTAATGATTAACTGGCCGCAAGGTGCGGCACGCTTTGATGAATTAGAAAGTGCACAGTTATACATAGAGCAAGCGCAGGTACTGGCTCAAACTCAACAAGACGAGTTGTTCATTGCTTATACTTATGAAGAACTTGGTAAAATAAAGCGGATGCAGGGCGCGTTGGATGAGGCTACTGAGTTATTAACCAAGGCACTGCAATATCATCACTCTTTCTATGGTCAATATGGGCAAACTAATGCCTTGATTGAATTAGCTAAAGTGGCTGCTGCACAAAGTGATTTTGAAGTTGCACAGCATTATTTACAGCAAGCACAAACTATTGCTGATGAAAATGGCGCGCCTGCAAATCAGATATGGGTGTTGCTTGCAAAAGCGGACATTGCTCAAATCCAAGGAAACGAAAACAAAGCGGAGCAACTTGCATTGTTGGCACAGCAAATTGCGCAAAATAGCGAACAACCTCACCTTGTTACACGCGTCGCGTCGTGGTTTGAGCATCAATCACCTTATACGCTGAATTAATGTTACAGGCTGCAATAGTCCTCATATTTTGGTTGCCAATCAGGCACTGAATCGAGTTGTTTAACTTGCTTTGCTCTGAGTTTGTTGACTTCACCAAGCACGGCTTGGGTATCCAGTACATTGTTTTTACTAAAGTACACCCAATCAACATCTTGATAGTACTGGCGCATTTCTTTGCTTTGCAATATCTGCTCTGGAATGAACCAAAGATTGAAGTTAATTGACATCGCTACTTCTGGGTATACGTCTGGTCCGTGCTCAGCGAACAGTTGGCCATTTACATAATAACGCAGCGTATTGTTCGCAACTTGCAGTACCAAAGTGTTCCAACCTTGCAAACTATTTTGAATGGTGCTGTACGCGTTCTTTTTGGTGAACGGGTTAAGTTTAAATGTTTCCCATGATGTTGCGAATAGGGTTCTATTGCCTGCGCCCCATCCCCCATTGGCTAAGTATTCGAAGTCCATTTCACTGTAATCGGGGTCCATTGGTGCAGCGAGGGGGCTGATGGCATAAAAAGTTTCAACGATGCCATCGCCATCAGGGCCATATTGGGGTTTATCGTTAAAATATACGCGAGCCGCATAGGTTCCTTCGAGGTACTTTCTTTTATGACATACTTGGGTATGGCGTGTGTTTTGTGCTGTACCATCGGTTTTTGAGGTGAGCCGCATAACTATGTTGTTGTGGTCCAATGCATCAGGGTGAAAAGACACGCCTTCTTGCCACCATGTTGCGCCCTTTACGCCTGGGTGGCCAGTCTCTGTCCTTATTTGCCAGCCATTTTTTTGTGCTTGAGAGAAAGTGCTGTAACTAAAGTCATCAAACATTACTTCATTGTTTGCCAATGCAAAATGTGAAGAACAAGCACCCAAGCTAATGACGCTCAATAGGCATGGTTTTATTTTTATCATAATTCAATCCTGTTGTTGGTAGACGGAGTTGGCTAGGTATGAATTAGTGATAGAGAAAAGAGCTATTAAACGCTAATTAAATAAAATTAAATTGATTACAGGTACTTTGAAAATTGGCTTAATGTATTGATTTATAGGCTTATATTTTATGAAAAAGTGAGGGCCATCGACCCATCAATCAGTTACTTTACGTTAAAGCGCGCCCAAAAAAAGACGATGTATTACTCAATGTCGGTTTTGAAATGGTTGAAGCCTCTATTTTTGTAGTTGCTCAGCGCATGAGGATGATCAAGATCACATGTGTGTACCCAGACTCTTTTTGTTTCTCGCATTGACCAAGCAGACTCCAGCGCATGACTCAGCAAGGGACCACCGTATCCTTTGCCAATAAAACTCTGAGTGAGGCCAAAATAAGCAAGTTCCACATTCCCCGCATTTTGCATACTCAGTTCATAATAGCCTGCGATAGCGCCATCTACATAAGCAACCCAAGTCCGAACATTGTTTTCTCTAAGGTATTGTTGCCAAGACTGTAAACTCCAAGAAAGCTTATCACTCCAGTTCCATTGCTTACCGACAAAAGCATATAAAAACTGGTTAAATTCTGGCTGCTTATTTACTACTTCTATGATCGAAAAGTCCTCAGGAATGGAACAAGTTACTAAGTCATCTTTATTGAGCATTTCAAGATAATATGTTCGAATTTGATTTTGGCCTGTCGTCATATTAAGCACCCTCCGTCGTCATTGTTTTTTGCACAGCGCTTAGCTTGTCTTTTGCTTTAGTGTATCTGGGGTCGAGTCTAAGCGCATTTTCTAGGTAAGCAACCGCTTCTTTGTTGAGTCCTTTATGTATTAAGCAAATGGCCGTATTGAAGAGTATTTTTGCTTCTTTTGTCTGAGCACAAGCTTTTTTATAGTAGCTAAGTGCGCTATCTAAGTCTTGCATAACATGGAATAAAACAGCAACATCAAAGGCAAACTTCCCATCTTTGCTTAAGTCGTAGTGGTTCCTAAAAAGCCTATGTAAGGTCGCTTTAAATCCTTCAAAAAATTGAGGGGCTTGGTCGCTGCTTGCTAAATAATGACGGACTTGCACATGTATTTGTTGTAGTAACCAAGGATCGTAACAGCTTATGCGGAGCAAAGCACATAATGAAGAAAGGTCATTGTCTGGCGATTTGAGAGCTTGGCTAAGTGTTAAGTGGAAGTCCATAGGATTGTTATAAGTGAACTCCAGCTCAAAATGATGCTTGAGAGCAACGAGCGCATCATGATTACTTTGATTGCAGAAAAATGCCGAGATACATACTGGGTTTTCATTTTGCTCACTGTGAACATACTCGCCTCCGTTAATTTCGAATAACGTATTTAATGGACCGAGATTGACTTGAGATGAAAAGCTACCGTGAAGTGCCAGTGATGTTGGCGATGCATTGGCTAGGCTATCCACCTGACAGATACTTTTATCAGTCACTAGAAGCAGCAGGTTATTTTGTGAAGCTTCGATAAAAAGAGATATGGCAGATATAAACGTACTGGAATATGAAAAACGAGTCCCTTCTGGCAATTGCTGGACATAGTTAGTTAGTAACTCTGTAGCTGAGTTGTATGGCTCTATTGATGCTTCCGTTAAGTCTATTGTTTGTACTGTTTTATTGATCTTGTCCCGGGTCGCATCTACTTGAAAACGTTGGATACATAACTGGCCATTTTTCATCTCAAATACATCAAAAGGGATACTATCAATCAGGTAGTTAGCAATGAGTATGTGAGTGGACCCGGTAACTAAATTGGAAATACTTTGAGCAAGCTCGTTAGCTGCACATACATTAAGCTGCTCAACTTTCAGTAACCCAGTTTCAATAAATTGCTTCAGTTGAGGGTGTTGGGCCCATTCTCGTATATTGTTCAGACTCAAGTCAGTCATAACATATTGGATGTGAAGCACATCTTTACTTTGGTATTCATACTGCTTAATTTCATTGAGAATGTGAAAAGCAAGTTTGCCACTGCCCGCGCCCAACTCAACTACTTTCATCGGGTTACTTGCAGTTAGCTTATGTTGATTTAAACGATAGTATTTTTGTATGGCTCTAAAATAGAGTTTGGCAAGATAGGGACTATTGGTGATCTGATCGGGCACCGTTTTATTCTCCCAAGCCAAGGTTCCTTGTTCTTGGTAGAACTCAGCTTGCCAATCCCAGATCTGTGAGTCAGACAAACGCACGTGTCGTTCTGTCAGTGATCCCACAGGCATAGATAGCTGCTCTGCGTTGTTTTTTATCGGTGATGTATGCAGTTTATTTACTTCAACACTCGCTTGATTCAATGTATCTTCTTGCCCAAAAGGGTTAGCAATAAAGCGCTTAAACGCTGTACTGCCCTCCGAAGAGGACATGTCCATAACCCCTACAATTCTATACACATTAGCAATATGCCAGCGACGTGCTAGGTGTTCGCTCCCCTTTTTAGCGACTAGGGGAGTGGTGTGATGCCAAAACGGTAAACGTAAAAAAGACAGTGCGCCTTGCGTATGATTTATGTCCCATACGTTTTCCAAATGGCCGTTTTTTTCTGCAATGAAGTATTGATGATCGACATGCTCGTTACTCACCATAATGTGAAAATCAACATAGCCATTTTTTGCCCAGTCAAGCGTAGGGTGATGATCATTATGTGGTCCGACGTAATGGCCTGGCTCAATACAAGAGATCTGGGTGCCGTAACCTGCTTCTAACTTGAGCCCTGTTGCATGTTCTACATAACGTCGCGTTGACTCTGAGTCTAGCATGTCTATCAAACCAATATTTTTGGCTGTTACGTAAAGCGGGTCATCTTTGTCCCAAAGAACATGCGTACGAGCATGCATTGTTTTGCCAAACCAATCGTCGTAATTGACGTCTTGTTTAGTAAGCCAATGCGGGTCGATACTTTTGTTGACAGTGCCCATTTGGTCATAGAATGTGGCGTCAAAGACATCAATTATCCCTTTACAAGCCTCAGACGAGAGTGCTTCTTCAATTAGGTGGTAATTATTTGATTGTTTGGCGAAGTTTATTAATGGCGCGTATTTATCGTCAATTAGTAGGGCCCGAGCACGTTGAGTTAACAAGTCTGACAGGTCTTTGGGAAAACGAAACATGTGTTGCTTATCCATATAAGTTTGAAAGCGCACAAAGCCGTGTGATACCAATTTGCAATAACACTTGGCCATTTTCAGTGATTAAACCTGACGCCCGCAGCGCTAAAATTGCTTATTTAGAACCACCAAATCAGAAAACTTTTGTCTTGTTATTGACTCAGCTTTCTTGGTGAAAAAAATAGACCACTTAGTTCAGCGGATTGGTATTTACAAAAGCCAACTTTGGACTGTTGGCATAAACGTATGTGCTGACTACTTTTCTATTTTTTTGAAGTGGGAGAACTGCACGTAGGGGCAAACTCAACAAGTGGTATCACTTTGCGAGATGGGTCTGCTTTTTCGCGAGAGGGGGTCGTTGTTAACGGTGTGATTGGCGGCGCAATTTTGCAAGCTGGTGCAATCTCGCCAGGTGCTGCAATTTTACATTCTTGTGAGCTGAAGTCAGTGTATTGAGTTGATTCATCTAAATCAAGTTCGTGCAGAATATGTACTTTACCCATAATATTTTCCTTTTATTTGGTTGCTTTGAGTGCAAAGCTAATCCAGTGCTATTTGTACAAATCCGCTAATACTAAATCGCCTTGAGGAATTAGAGCGGACGATAGCGGTATTAGCATTGCTCATTTAAAACTGCTGACTCTCGAAATTTTTGCCTCGCCCACTTGGATGTAGGTACTATGGCGATAGCAAGGTGCGGTAGCGGTTCCACCGACAAGGTTTTCTTAGTTAAGCAGTTTGGTATTGTTTGTTCCTAAAACACTATACATTGTGTTTTTTGTCGTTAGTTATGTCAACTTATATGAATCGATAAGAAAGTTTTAACGGGAGAGTTTGAATGATGCTATGTGGTGAAGAAATTTAGACGAACCTAAAGTCAGGCTTTAGAAACGATAAAAGGGCCTAGCGGCCCTTTGGTGAAGTATCGTTCAAGTTAGTATGAATGCCTTAACCCCTTAAGGCATTCAACCAATTGTTTTGCAAATGCGGCATATCTCGTTAAGTTTCTAAGCTAGCGAGAGGAAAAACCCTGCAATTGCTGCGCTCATTAGGTTAGCCATAGACCCTGCTAAAACCGCCCTGAGCCCTAAGCGTGCGATATCCTTTCTTCGACTTGGCGCCATACCGCCCAGTCCGCCTAGTAAGATTGCTATCGATGACAGGTTAGCAAAACCACATAACGCGAATGTGACAATCGCTTGTGTGTGTTCACTTAACCCATCGCGATAATTCATAAAGTCTAAGTAGGCAACAAATTCGTTAACTACTAGCTTTTGACCGATAAAGCTACCGGCTGTTACGGCTTCATTCCAAGGCACACCAATTAGCCATGCAACAGGCGCGAAAACGTAACCCAAAATCTCTTGTAAAGTTAGAGTCGGATGCTCAAACCAAGCACCGATACCGCCTAACATACCGTTTAGTAATGCGATCAAAGCGACAAATGCCAGCAACATAGCACCAACATTAAGCGCTAAATGCATACCACTTGAAGCACCAGCTGCGGCTGCATCAATCACATTAACAGGTTTATCTTCGTCAACTTTTACGTCAGATAAGTCTTGTTTAGGGGTTTCAGTCTCAGGCACAATCATTTTGGCCATCAAGAAACCACCTGGTGCTGCCATAAAGCTGGCTGCGATTAAATATTTAAGTTCAACACCAATGGCCACGTAACCGGCCATTACAGAGCCTGCTACGGTTGCTAGACCACCTACCATGACTGCGAATAACTCAGAACGCGTCATGGTTGGTATAAATGGTTTTACAATCAAAGGCGCTTCAGTCTGACCAACAAATATATTTGCTGTGGCAGATAACGACTCTGGCTTTGACGTTTTCAGCAGTTTTTGCAAACCGCCACCTAAAATTTTAATGATCCAATCCATAATGCCTAGGTAGTAAAGTACAGCTACCAAAGACGAGAAGAATACGATCACAGGCAAAACCTGTACTGCGAATATAAAACCTAATGAGCTTTTATCCGCAAGCGGTCCAAACAGGAAACCAATACCATCATTGGCGTATCCAATAACCGCAGAGACTGCACTGGACATACTCGCTAAAGCATTTTTACCTGCTTCAACAAAGAGTACAAAGCCACCGATGATGACTTGCATTGCAAACGCAACGCCCACTGTTCTTTTGTTTATAGCACTACGGTTTGTGGAACAGCCGTATGCTACGCTTAGCAGCATTAACATGCCCACTAAGCTCATTATTGTTGTCATGCTTTAAACTTCCCGTTTTATTCTTGCAGTAAATATTTTATTTTACTTTTAATTATATCAATCGCAACGCGATTCATACCACCACGGGTGACAACCAAGTCAGCATTGTGCTTTGAAGGCTCAATAAATTGATAAAACATCGGTCTTACCGTTGCTTGGTATTGTTCAACCACAGACGGTAAGCTCCTACCGCGTTGCTCAATGTCTCGTTGCATTCGACGCAGTAAACAAATATCTAAAGGTGTATCAATAAACACCTTGATATCAAACTCTTCACTTAATGCGGGATCGCTTAACAGTAGAATTCCTTCTATAATTAATATCTTAGCAGGAGTTACTGTGCGCGTTTTATCGCTTCGAGTGTGTTGGGCATAGTCATAAGTAGGGACCTCAACAGCCTTACCTTGACGTAGTTGCTCAAGATGTTCTCGTAGCAAATCATGTTCAAACGCATCCGGATGGTCATAGTTAGTTTGTGTTCTATGCTCAAACGGCAAATGCGATTGATCTTTGTAATAAGCGTCTTCTTCGATAATGGCAATGGCACCCGACTCGAGTTCATTAACCAATTCATTGTATATAGTTTGCGTAAATAGAGATTTGCCGGAAGCAGACGCCCCAGCAATGGCTATAATTGTTCGTGTCACTAAAGTTCACACCCAGCAGTTGTTAACGTTGGAAGATCACAATAGCAAAAAAGACACGATTAATCTCTTTTGCCTCGCTTAGGATGCAAATTTAACGACTTTGCATGTGACAAAACAGGACTTATGTCCTCTGGGCCAAAATCAGCAACTTCAGGCTGTTATTGAATTTTATGATGCTTTTGTGACAGCGGACTTATGTCCTGTACGATCTTTTGGAGCGACAATAAAGTAGCAACCCTTGGGAGCAAGAGTTGAATAAACATACGAATGTAAACCCATTTTTTGTAGCAAAGAGGTAAACAATGGCAAGAGC
This sequence comes from Pseudoalteromonas sp. ABE4_541, assembly GCF_056312285.1. NCBI lineage: Bacteria > Pseudomonadati > Pseudomonadota > Gammaproteobacteria > Alteromonadales > Pseudoalteromonadaceae > Pseudoalteromonas > Pseudoalteromonas sp. ABE4_541. The sequence continues at coordinate 192,330 of NZ_JBSVEM010000003.1, read as the reverse complement.
AATTATTTTAATGGCTGACAGCCTAGGCATTGGCGCCGCGCCTGACGCTGAGAAATTCGGTGATGTAGGTGCAAATACGTTTGCCCACCTTTTACAAGCATACAAAAAAGAAACGGGTAGCGCGTTAGCATTACCCAACCTTAGCCGATTAGGTCTTGCGGATGCATGCGAAGCAGCTGGTAAAGAACAATGTGAGCTAAGCGAACGTCAAGCGCCAATGGCTGCTTGGGGTTATGCTAAAGAGCTTTCAAGCGGTAAAGATACGCCCTCGGGGCATTGGGAGATGGCAGGTGTGCCAGTATTGTTTGATTGGGGTTATTTTCCAAATACAGTACCTTGTTTCCCACAGGCGTTTGTAGATGAACTGTGCAAACGCGCTGATATTCCTGGCATTTTAGGCAACTGTTACGCCTCAGGAACAACAATTTTAGAGCAACTGGGTGAAGAGCATGTGAAAACAGGCATGCCAATTTGTTACACCTCGGTTGATAGCGTTTTTCAAATAGCCGCTCACGAGCAATCGTTCGGCCTTGACAAGCTTTATCAAGTATGTGAAATCGCACGGGCACTGCTTGATGAAATGAATATAGGACGAGTCATTGCGCGGCCGTTTATAGGCACTTCGAGTGCCGACTTTATTCGTACAGGTAATCGTCGAGATTATTCTGTATTACCACCAGCGCCAACGGTGTTAGATAAACTAGCGGCAGACGGTGGTGAAGTGATCAGTGTTGGTAAAATAGCGGATATTTATGCCCATCAAGGCATTACCCAAAAGCACAAAGCGCCCGGGTTAATGAACTTATTGGAAAAAACCGCTGAGCTAGTAGATAGCGCGCCTGATCGCAGTTTAATTTTCACTAATTTAGTGGATTTTGACGAAAAATTTGGTCATCGCAGAAATGCAGTTGGTTATGCAGAAGCTTTAGCGCAATTCGATGCATATTTACCGACTATACTAGACAAGTTGCAAAGCGATGACTTGTTGTTGATCACAGCAGACCATGGTTGTGATCCAACGGCTCCAGGAACAGATCATACGCGAGAGTATGTGCCAGTATTGGCTTACACCCCGGGTATGAACAGTGTTGGCCTTGGAGAGCGACAAAGTTTTGCAGACATAGGTCAAACCCTTGCCCAGTGGTTTAATTTATCTGCGCTTGAATACGGTGAAGGGTTTGTTACTTCACTACGTAAAGCATAAAGAAGGAAACAAACGATGAGCACACCTCATATTAGTGCAAACAGTGGTGATTTCGCCGAAACAGTTTTAATGCCAGGCGATCCGCTTCGTGCACAATATATTGCAGAGCACTTTTTAGAAGATGCGCGTCAAGTAACTGGTGTTCGTAACATGTTTGGTTTTACCGGTACTTATAACGGTAAGCCGGTAAGTATTATGGGTTCAGGTATGGGCATTCCTTCAATGTCCATCTACGCGAGAGAGCTAATTGTAAGCTACGGCGTAAAAAATCTGATCCGAATTGGTACTTGTGGCGGTATAAGTCAAGACATCAAAATTCGTGATGTTATTTTTGCACAAGGTGCGAGCACAGATTCAAACGTTAATCGTGCGCGTGTTAGAGGCTACGACTTTGCTGCTATTGCAGATTTTGGTTTGCTTGAAAACGGTGTAAATGCAGCACGTAAGCTTGGCATCGAAGCTAAAGTGGGTAACGTATTTACGACTGATACTTTCTATCAAGCAGACGGTGATTTTTACAAAGAGTTAGACAAACTTGGCATTATGGCAGTGGATATGGAAACTGCAGGTATGTACGGCGTTGCGGCAGAATATGGTGCAAAAGCAATGGCACTATTTACTGTGAGCGATCACGTGATTACGGGTGAAGCAACACCTGCTGAAGAGCGTCAAAGCACCTTTAACGAAATGGTAAAAATTGCGCTAGAGTCAATTTAAAAAGTTTCATTTGTAGGGTTAGCAAGCCTACAGATTTAAAGTTCCTTGGTAACGTAATCGCAGAGTTTTGGAGACACGCCTAAAACAAAGCGAATCACACCCAAAAAGCCGCACCTAGTGCGGCTTTTTTTTATCTGTTTGTTAGTAAGCAGGCGCACGTTCGCTTATCCCAGCTATGCTTGTGTTTATCGATAAATGTGAAGGATATAAGTATGGCCATCGCAGCTTCCTTACTTTCTGCATGGATGATGCTCCAAGTAAGTGCACCTCAGGTAGATGAGTTTAAAACTCTAGCGTCAAATGATCCACAACAAGCCTTGCAGGTATATCCAAAATTGCTAGAGCAGGCCTTGAACCCTGAAATCAAAGTAGCAGTGCATTACGAGGCATTACTTGGCGCAATGAACGCGGGTGAGTGGGAGGTGTATGTGAATATCGTGAAGTCTTTAAAAGAACCTAAGCTTTTCAACCTAACACAAACTTATGCATTTAAATTACTCACACGTATTGGCGTTGCTTATCGTCTGAACTATCAGTTACAGCAAGCAAAGTATCATTATAAATGCGCGTTAGATAAATCGGGTAGTGATATAGAGCATACCTTACTAAAGGTAAATTTAGCCATTGTGTATCGGTTACTTGAGCAACCCGCCATGGCATTTCAGTTGATTGACAGCATTGATGTGGAGCAGCTTTCTACTAAAGTGAGAGCGGGCTATTTTGTTGTAAGAGGTAACATACTAGAAGCATTGGGAGAGTTTGATAAAGCGCTGAATAGCTTCGAACAGGCTTATCATCAGTATATCAAGTTAAACAACCAACGTGCTCAAATCGGTGTTATGTACAACATTATGGGCTCCGCATTGGCAAACAAACGGTTAGATCAATTTTCGCAGTATCGAGTGGGTTTCAAAGAAAAAGTGCGCGAATACCATGCAAACTCTTCAGATTATCTTCAGTGGCTAGATACCATTGCAGCAATACAGAAAACGGAAAAAATGTCGGCTGAGCAAGAAAAGTGGTTAAGAGATAACGCGCGTCAATTTACACTGCGCGGCTACAAAGCTGATATTAAGGCGCACTTAATGACAATTAATGCTGAGCATTTGTACTCAGAAGCTCCTTTTAGTGAAGCGAACAAAAATACTTTGCCTGAACTTTTAGGCAAGGTGTGGTGCACTTAGCTTTTGACTTTGTTGACATATCTGCCATGGTTTAAAGAGGTCTTAAAGTGAAATTTGGCTAAGCAGAATGCACTTTATAGTAACCGAATTTGAGTCAATGCAGTGTTTGGGAGATTTAAATGGCGCAATGGAGCAGAGGGAAGGTTTTAGATGTAACATGGTGGACACCCAGCTTGTTTAGTTTACAAATTGCGGCCGATATTCAGCCGTTTAAAGCTGGGCAATTTACCAAACTTGCTCTTGAAATTGACGGCAAACGCGTTTCGAGGGCTTATTCATTTGTGAATCCACCTGAGGATCCGACACTTGAGTTCTACTTAATTGAAGTTACGGACGGCAGCTTATCGGAACGTCTCGCTCAGCTCAAAGCTGGTGATGAGGTATTCGTTGGTTCACAGGCCAATGGTTTTCTCACGTTGGATGAAATTCCCGACGTAGACGTACTTTGGATGCTGAGCACGGGGACCGCCATAGGGCCATTTCTTTCAATATTAGCGCAAGGCCAGTTGTGGGAGCGATTTAAAAGAGTAGTATTAGTGCATGGAGTAAGGACAAACGCGGATTTGACGTATCAAAAGAGGATTAAGGAAATTGAAAGCTTATTTGAACAGTTTAGCTATGTGCCCGTGGTTTCCAGAGAAGAGCCTGAAAACGGCTTAGCTGGCAGAATAACGCGCTTGTGCCAAACTAATGAGCTTGCTCAGTTTTGTTGTTTTTCTAGCTTTCCACATTCAAGCCACTTTATGGTTTGTGGTAACCCTGAAATGGTAAAAGAAACATCGAGTATTTTGGTCGATAAAGGCTTTAAAAAGCATAGGCGAGCGGAAGCTGGACATATTTCAGTAGAACAATATTGGTAATAATAATGACTGATGATAAACGAATAATATTAGTATATCGTGTGGAACCTGGATGCCTTGGACCGAAAGGCTCTGACTTTATTGAAGGTTTTTGCGATTTTGCGAATAAGAGAATCAAACCGCCAGCTTATGCTGTTTTTAATTTTGTGCCACGCTATGACAAATCGTTGCCCGAGCGTGAATATAAAGTCGGCATTAAAAACTTATCTGAACCACAAGCAGAGGCTTACTTAGATAAACTCGGAAAAGATAAAGAGGAATTTGAGGAGCAAATAGATGAACTACTGTCACATGCGATTGAGGCTTATTTGAAACGGAAATAACATTATGCATCTTGCTTGGCGCTGCTTGTTGAATAGGTTGCTTCTAACGTACATAGTCATTTTTTCATCAGTCTGTGCTGCTCAGACAATTAAATATGTTGATGCTACTGTACTTCGTAATAACCCAAATAACCTTTACTTTGTGAAAGTTTTAGAACTTGCGTTGTCAAAAACTCAAGCTGGTTCGGATCTTGATTGGTTGCAGCCTATGGATGCCCTTATCACGCAAAATAGGCAGTTTATTGAGCTCAATAAGGGTAATGTAGATGTCATGTGGACCATGCATTCCAAAGCGCGAGAGAAGCAGGCCTTGGCGATTGAGGTGCCTTTAGCGTTTGGCAGCTATGGTATCCGCTTGCTAGTTATCAATCAGCGCGATAGACGGCTATTTGAACAAGTTAGGAATATTGCTCAGCTGAGCAAAATGACAGCGCTAGTAGGCAGAGATTGGCCAGATAAGTTAATATTGGCTGAAAATAGCTTAGATTTTAATGACTCAGTGAGTGAGGAACACTTGTATGGCTTATTAAGCAAAAAGGCGGGTCGGTACTTCCCTCGTGGGGTCACTGAAGCGACAGCCGAACTTGCGAACTTAGACTCTCCAAATGACTTTGTCATTTATCCCAAACTGGTTTTACAGTACCCAACCGTCATGTATTTTTATGTACGTAAAGATGATCTTAGGCTTGCTCAGCGATTGGAAGATGGGCTAAAAATGGCGTTAGAGGACGGAAGTTTAAAAGCGCTATTTTTTTCGTTTTCGCATCATAAAGAAGCATTTTTGTCTTTTGACTTTAGCAAGGCAACACTCATGCAGCTTGGCAACAGCCAGTTAGATGCAGTAAGTGTTGCTACTATTTTATCAATGCAACAACAGTTAATTAGCGAAGCAACTAAGCTTGCTCAATCAACTCATTAAAGCTGGCATTATCATGCAAGCTGGCAAAAGCGGCTTCATGCAAAAGCTCATTTCTTAAATTCGGTGAATACTCGAGTGCCATACGAATATCAGCCATTGCATCGGCATGTTGATGCAGTATGGCGTAAGCGCAGGCTCGTTGCCAATACGCATAACCATAATCGTTATCCATATCAAGTGCTTGATTACAAAGTTGTATTGCCACGCCGGTTTGACCAAGTTCTAACAGCGCATCCGCTTTGTAAGCAATGGCCTCAACATCCTCAGGCTTGCGTTTTAGGATCTCGTCATAGATCTCTATTTTTGAATTCATATCACTCTCAAGGTTTGCACGCATCCACAGCGAATGCACCTCATTAGTGATGGTGATCTTTTTATGGTTATTTAAGATCTCTTCAGAACGTTCTTTTAGCTTAGATTCCAGTACTTGTAGGCGTTGCTCATATTCTTCAGTGATGTTGCCAACGCGTTCTTTAACCAAGTCTTCTACTTTGTTTTTTATATCACGTAATGAATTCCATCCCACCAGTACGAGCATAGAGGCGGTCGCAGTGATGATGAATAGGACATTGTTGACAGTATCAGTCGTGTAGGTGAGCGCGCGATCAGCAGCATCAAGCTGCGAGTGTGTCACTTGCTTAGTGAGATCTTCTCTTAGTTTTTGTTGATCATAACGCACCGATTTCAGCTCATCTAATATATACCTTTCTAATAAAGGTTTATACATGGGCTCTTTGAGTTCAGAAAGCGCTTGCTGTTGTTCAACGTCGCTTGGTTTGTTGTCAGATTGCGCGGTAACGAAAAAGCTACACAGAAACAAGCAAAGCATAAAAGAGAATGATTTCATAACGGACTATACTTTTATTTTTGTTAATTCGGAATGGTGCATGAAGTTGCGCTAAAATGCAAAGAAACCCAGAATGTTGCATGCAGTATAGGGTTTATATGCAAGTGTTTGTATCATATATATCCAAACTTATAATGAGCTGTTGTTATGGAAAAATTTTTTTGGTTGTTGGCGCTCTACTCGTTCTCTTTCGCAATATGCGCTCAGCCAAAGCTTAATGTCGTGACTGAGGAGTGGGTACCGTACAACTATACCAACGAGCAGGGTGAAATTGTGGGTAGGGCTACCGAGAAGGTCAAGGCTGTGTTGGCAGACGCACAAGTAGAATACGAGATAAGAAGTTACCCTTGGGTGCGATCTATGAAGTTGGCTCAAACTAAAAAGAACACGATGATTTACTCTATTTTCCGTACTCCAGAAAGGGAAGCTTTATTTTTGTGGGCTTGTCCTTTACTTACCCCAGTAAAAGAGTATTTGTTTAAGCTTCGTGAACGCAAGGATATAAAGCTTAATTCACTTGATGATGCGAAAAAGTATGTTGTTTCTTTAGTGAGGGGCAGTATTGCACACGAATACTTGCGCGCACGCGGGTTTAAAAGTGGCGAGAATTTAGACTTAACTTATGATCCCAGTGCGAGTCCTAGAAAGTTGTTGGCGGGCAGGGTTGACTTTATAATTACCACCGAATTTACGGCACATGAGCGCATGAAAGAAATGGGGCTTTCTTTAGATGCGTTAGAAATCGCTTATGAGGTAAAAAATGCCGATGAGAGAAGGGCTTGCTTAGCTTTTAACCGCGATACGGAACCGCAAATTATTGAGCGTGTTCGCAAGGCACTTGAGAGTCACAACAAGCGTTTTGTTAGTCCATAGCGGCTTCAAAGCAATGCTGCTTGCTGTACGACGATGCTATGGCGCTTTGCTAAACGCTCATGGTCTTTGTCGTATCCACCACCAATCACAGTTGCAACAGGTACTCCTCGGCTTTGACATAATTTGAGTACCAGTGCATCTCTTTTCTCGATACCTTGCCAACTCACATTGAGCTTTCCAAGGCCATCTTCTGCCCATATATCTACACCTGCATCGTAGAGCACTAAACTTGGGTTAAGGTCTTCCAACAATCCTTGCAGAGTGTGTTCTACCACTTGCAAATATTGCTTATCCTCAATGTGATTTTCTAAGCCAATATCTAAGTCACTGGATTGCTTTCTAAATGGAAAGTTTTTTTCACAATGAATGGAGCACGTGAACACATATGGGTTATGTTTGAGCATGGCTGCCGTGCCATCTCCTTGGTGTACATCTAAATCAAAAATTAACACATTACGCACATCGCCGCCTTCAATCAATGTTGTTGCACAAAACGCAAGGTCATTCACCATGCAAAACCCAGAACCAAAATCAAAGTGTGCATGGTGTGTACCACCCGCTAAGTGGCAGGCGACACCATGCTGTAAAGCAAGTTGTGCGGTTTTTAAGGTACCTAAAGGTGCAGTGAAAGTCCGAGCCATCAAAGCTTCAGACCAAGGTAGCCCTATACGTCGCATCGCTTTTTCGTTGAGTTTGTTGTGCCACAAATCCCACACATAGTTGTCGCAATGAATGTACTCCAAATCGTTGGGTGAACCTAATTGCGGTTGATGGAGATTGTGATGGATCAAGCCATTTGCTTTACAGCGCTGATATAACCTTGCAAATTTGCTCATCACAAACCGGTGTTTAGGGTCAAAGTTAAACGAGTAATTAGGGTGATAAACCAAGGGTAAATGTGGGTTCAATGTCATGGTGTCATCAATTATATATCAGTCGTATTTACTTGTGGTCGCGCCAAACAGTTTTGGTATAATAACGGGTTTGCGATGTCTTCGCGAGTAACGCCCCATAGTTTAACCTCTAACGAGCACGGTAATGAGTAGTAACAAAACAACTGAAGTATTATCAAAAGGTGATGAGCAGCATTTAGACAAGGCTCTTAGCTATTTGAAGCAAGGAGAGCTTGTAGCCATACCGACCGAAACGGTTTATGGCTTAGCGGCCGATGCCGCGCAGCCTGAAGCTGTTGCAAAAATTTTTGCTGCAAAAGGCCGACCTGCAAATCATCCTCTAATTGTGCACATTGAGCATGCCAATAAAGTGCAGCAGTGGGCATCGGTTGTACCAGATCATGTTGAGGTGTTGGCGAAAGCGTTTTGGCCAGGACCACTCACTTTGATACTGCCAAAGGCTGCTCATGTTTCAAAGGTTGTAACGGGGGGTCACGATACAGTAGGTATTCGTGTACCAAATAATGCCAAAGTATTGGAACTATTAGGGCGTTTAGATTCTGGTTTGGCGGCACCATCTGCAAACCCGTATAAGCGTATTAGCCCGACGAATGCAGAGCAGGTGATGTTTGGGCTTGAAGGAAAAATTGCAGCGGTACTTGATGGGGGGCCCTGTGAGGTTGGCCTTGAGTCAACCATATTAGATGTCAGCGGCGATGTGCCAACAATTTTACGTGCAGGTCCCATTAAGAAATCGCAAATTGAAGCTGTATTGGGGTGCGAAGTATACGCGCCTAAGTCACATAACACGGCGGTTCCGGGCAATGTGAAAGCACATTATCAACCGAGCAAACCTGTGCAGTTAATGACACATAAAGAAATCGCAGATTGTCTGGCGAAATTGGATAGTATCGCTCAACAAGCGATTGCCGTGTTATATTACTCTGAACATATGCAAATCGCACTTGAAGGATATAGTGCCGTTGCTATGAAAATGTCCAGTGATAAAAAGGCCTATGCGCAAGCACTATACTATGCGTTGCATCAACTTGATCAGGCCGACGTTTGTGAAATTTGGATTGAAATGCCACCGCATGAAGAAGCTTGGCAAGATGTACATGATCGCTTAACGCGCTCGGCTGCTAGTCACTGATAAATGCAGTGTTTACACTGCATTTATTACGCTACTGATTAGACCGCAGCTTCTTGTGTTAGCGAAGGGCTTTCAACAGGCTCGATATATTCAATGACCTTTAAGCCGAACCCAGATAGTGCTGGGTATTTGCGTGTATGTCCCATCAACCTGATCTTAGCTACACCCAGATCTGCCAATATCTGTGAGCCAAGCCCTGTGGTTCGTGTATTTTTGATTTGATTGATACAAGGAGGCTGGTAGTCGCTTCCGAACATTTCATGGCCTTGTAAAGTTTTACTCAGTTGTTCGGTGTCTTCACTACCATTGAGAATGACTAACACCCCACCTTCACCACTGATTTTTTCCATTGCAGCTGGTACTGTCCAGCTATCACTCGTCGCTTTTTTACTCAGCAACAAGTCTAGCAAGGTATGTTGGAGGTGTACCCGCACTAGAGTGGGTGTTGCTTTGTCTATTTTGCCTTTTGTTAGGGCGTAATGGAGCTGACCTTGAACGCTATCTTTATAGGTTAATAAGTTAAAGTCGCCAAACTGTGTTGGAAAGTTGCATTGTGCAACTCGCTCAATACTCGATTCATTGAGGTTTCTGTATTCAATGAGGTCGGCGATAGTACCAATTTTTAAGTTGTGCTTTTGTGCAAACAACTCAAGATCAGCGCGTCGGGCCATCGTTCCATCTTCGTTTAAAATCTCAACAATCACTGAACTTGGTTCTAAGCCAGCTAAACGTGCGAAATCACAACCAGCTTCCGTATGCCCTGCACGTACTAGTACGCCACCCTCTTTTGCTTTTAACGGAAATATATGTCCCGGTCTCACAATGTCGCTTGGTTTTGCTTTTTTGGCTATTGCCGCTTGCACAGTACGAGCACGATCAGCTGCGGAAATTCCAGTGGTTACACCCTTTGCTGCTTCAATTGAAACGGTAAAATTAGTAGAAAATTGAGCGCCATTTTTTTGTACCATCATTGGTAATTTGAGTTGCTCACAACGTTCCGCTGTCATGGTTTGACAAATGAGCCCTCGGCCATGCATCGCCATGAAATTGATAACTTCAGGAGTAACATGCTCTGACGCGACCATTAAGTCACCTTCATTTTCTCTGTCTTCATCATCCATAATGATCACCATTTTTCCTTGGGCGATGTCCGCAATAATTTCTTCCGTGCTGTTCATTTTCATTCAGATCTGCCTCTTTGTTTGATAGCTTACTGTTATTATTAATTCATTCATATTTGCAACTGTACTTTGAACACGAGGAACAGGTCTCATGATGCTAAATTATGTCAACACCCGATGAATAAGAGAAATGTTACGATTAAAGTGAGTGCAAAACTGTTCAGGGGTTGAAGCCAAGCAGTGAATTGTCTTCAGATCATAATTAATGAGAGAAGTTAAATGAGAATAAGCAGAGTCCTGTCTTTTTATTTTGTGTTTACCTAACATTGACATAATGCTTCGCTCTCGCTTACCTCGCTCATTAGGGCACTTGCCTTGATATCGTTTCAATGATTAATAGCAAAATTCATACAGATGATTGCACAATAACATGGCACAACTATGTGATAATTAGATTAATTCTTCAACAACATTGCCATTAGTTTTGTTAATAGAAGACTGGCTTGTTTTGATGGCCCCCTTATTTGCATTTTTTAGCTGCTTTACCAACTCATGGATATTGGATAAGGGAGGTGAATATCTTCATTTTGACGCATGCTCACCATGGAGCGCTTTTTTGCACTCTGTATTTACTGAGTTTTGTTCAAAATTGATATTGCCTCTCATGGAACAGTGATGATGTTTTGGGATGGGGTTGAGGCTTGGGGTGAGTGCAATAGGTTGCTTTTACGTGTCACAGGTATTCAGTAATTTTCAAAAAATGTGGTTGTTTTTTAGTAACTGCATACGTATTCAGCGGGATAAATAATATCTAGTGCTCTATGTTGTTATCGGTTTGTAAATAATATAAACAATATACGAGCACATTATGACAACATTAAATAATCTATCTAAAACATCACTTGTGGCTGGCGCAACGATGTTGCTACTTGCTAAATCAGCTTATGCGGAACCCACTACATTCGTTCACCTTTTTGAATGGTCATGGCCCGATGTTGCGCAGGAATGCGAGACATTTTTGGGGCCAAATGGGTATGCCGCTGTACAAGTGTCTCCTCCGAGTGAGCATATTCAGGGGAGTCCTTGGTGGACGCGTTATCAACCCGTCAGCTATCAATTGCAAAGCCGCGGTGGTACAGAAGCACAATTTAAAGAAATGGTCGCACGCTGCAAACAGGCTGGGGTGAACATATATGTGGATGCAGTTATCAATCATATGGCTGCAGGGAGTGGCCAAGGTGTCGCAGGCAGCGTTTATGGCGTAAAGCAGTTTCCCATGTATAGCCCTCATGATTTTCATGAGACCTGTGCCATCAATGGTGAAGACTACGGTAACAATGCGTGGCGTGTACAAAATTGTGAATTGGTTGGATTGGCCGACTTAGATACCGACTCGGCCTATGTGCAGTCACAACTTGCGGGATATTTAAATACTTTAATGGATTCGGGGGTGGCTGGATTTCGGCTTGATGCCAGCAAGCATATGCCAGCCTCAGATATTGCGTCCGTTTTATCTCAAGTCAATGGCGACCCCCTAGTATTTCAAGAAGTGATTGACCAAGGTGGAGAAGCTGTGAGCGCGAGTGAGTACTTTGCAAATGGCTTAGTGACCGAATTTAAATATAGTACCAAGCTAGGGCAAACATTTAAGGGCGGTAAACTCGCCTGGCTAAGTAACTTCGGTGAAGCGTGGGGTATGATGCCTAGCTACAAAGCGGTGGTGTTTGTTGACAACCATGATAACCAGCGTGGTCATGGTGGCGCCGGTAATGTTGTCACTTTTGAAGACGGTAAGTTATACGACTTAGCAAATGTGTTTATGTTGGCTTATCCGTATGGCTATCCCAAAGTGATGTCGAGTTTTGAATTTCACGGAGATACGGATGCGGGGGCGCCTAATGTGGCTGTGCATGACAATGGTCGGCTGAATTGTTTTGCAGATCAATGGCAGTGTGAACACCGAAGAAGCATGATCGCAGGCGCCATGGATTTTAGAAATAACACAACAGCCACTTGGCAGATAAGTAATTGGTGGGATAACGGAAATAATCAAATCGCGTTTTCTAGAGGTGCGCAAGGGTTTGTTGTTATAAATCGCGAGTCAGGTGTGATGCAGCAATCTTTGCAAACGGGGCTAGCACAAGGAGAGTATTGTGATGTCCTAACTGGTAAGCTAAGTGGCGATAAAGTGTACTGCTCTGGCCGCAAAGTTGTCGTGAAAGCAAATGGCGCAGCAGATATATCACTAGCAGGTATGGACGCCATTGCTATCCACCACAATAGTAAGATTATGGGTGATGAGCCTCCTATCGACAGTCAACGCACCATTGTGTTCATCAAAGCGCAAACGCAAGCAGGGCAAGATATGTTCATTCGTGGTGGTATTGACCATACCTATGCTCAATCCATTGGTAGAAACTGCCGTGATGATGCACAAGCCTGTATGCTTAAAATCAGTCACAACAATATAAAAAATCCAACTACCAATGAATGGAAAGCCGGAGACAACTGGCTCGATTGGGGCGCTTTTGAACAGGGGCAAGCACCTACAGCTCAAGGGAGCCCATTAGATTGGACAACGAATCTTTGGCCTAGCGAGTGGGGGACGAAGAAAACCGTTGAGCAAGACGGATTTGGTGAAACACCTTTGAATGTATATGGTGCGCATTACTGGATGTTTGACGTACAGATGGACTGTCGCAACAGTATCAATGGATGGTTTGAGCTAAAGGCGTTTGTCAAAAACGGCCAAGGTTGGGAAGGCGATATTCAGCAGCCGAATACGCCCTACGCCAGCAATAACCATTTTGCCCAGTGCGGTAAAATTAATGTTTTTGAGTTTGGTCAAAATAGCTATCAATACACTGATTTCTAATTCAACTCTCTGAAAGGCAAGTGTTGCGCTTGCCTTTTTTAATCTATTTGAAGGGACAAAAGCGCTTGTATAGCTGCATAGAAACCTCTTTTTGGGGTTTAATACGCGCATACTCAGCCAGTTGCTTTACAAATTGCTCACGTATCCAAGGGACGTTCAGCATGTCGACATACAGGGCCATGGATTGTTTTTGCCCATACTCAAATAAAAACTCACCATGCTCAAGTGCATAGGAAAAACGCTCGTACTGTGTTTGATTGGGGGCTTGCAATGCACTGACAAGCGTGCGCATGAGCACTAAATGGTAGAAATAATGATGATTATTGCCCTTGATCGCAAAGATGTTTTCTTTCACGCTATTTTGATAGCGCCAAAATTGGTCATATTCTTTCAATAGCAGCACTGTATTTAATAAATTCAAGCCAATGCGCGCGGCGCTTTCTGTTTGTTTGGCTAAACTGGCATCTCGAAACAGCGCTTTGTATAAAGGCTTTGCCTGATTTAATTGGCCACTATCGAGGTAGTTATTCGCTAAATTAACTTTGATCCGCTGGTTTTGCGACTCGGTGACTGCGAGTTGTTGCGCCTTTTCAAGTGTTTTTTGCGCGAGTTCATGTTCGTCATTGTGTACCATCGCTGACTGTAAATTCAGTAAGGTATGAAATTGGAAAAAATCGTCGTTTTTATTGAGTAAAAGTGCACAATCGTAAGCCAGTTGTGCTTGCTTGTAGTGGCCATTTATTCGTAATAATACCCCAAGGTTACTGAGTAATTTTGCATGGCGATTGGGAATAATCGTTTCCCAGGAGCTATCAGCCAGTTTGAGTGCAATGTCATTGGCCAGCTTGGGTTGATTACTGAGAATGGCTGCGCGCAGTGTGAGTTGGTAAAACTGGGCAGAGCCTTTGTTAGCTGGTAGGGCTTGGTAATGGTAAAATTGCTGGGCAACAGCATCAGGTTGGAAGGCTAGCTGAGTTTTCAGCGTATTAAGATCGGGCTGAGTACCTTGTATTAACGCGATTAAAAATGCAAAATTTAGCAGCACTCACTACTCCACGGGTTGTTCAAAATTTACTTGTTCATAAACCTGAAACTTAGTCAGCGTTTGATGTTTTAGCATAAGTCACCAGTTTACCACTGAATAATAAATAATAAAGGAAATAACAATAATGTGGATCAATAAAAGTCCTCTTTTGGGGCGCTTTGTAACTTTGCTACCTATTCAGATGGCGCATGTTGAACTGCTGCAAAGAGCGGTTGAAGATGGCCAAAGTTGGAAGCTTTGGTATGCGAATGTGCCAAGGCCTGAACAAATGCCAAATTATGTTGCTAGTGCAGTAAAAGGTATGGAACTTGGCAATATTGCTTATGTTGTGATTCATAATGAAACAAAGCAGGTGGTAGGTACAACGCGATACTATCAAGTGGATGACGTAAATCGTCGGGCGGCCATTGGCTACACTTGGTATGCAAACGCAGTAAAAAGAACCGCAGTAAACACCGAAGCAAAATTACTCCTCCTGCAAAACCTGTTTGAGTCTTGCGACGCCATCGCCGTTGAATTTAGAACCCACTTTTTTAATCAGCCTTCCCGCAGTGCCATCGAACGTTTAGGCGCGAAACTGGATGGAATTATACGAGCACACCAAATTATGCCAGATGGCTCGCTTAGAGATACCGCAGTCTATTCAATCATCGCTTCAGAGTGGCCAGCCGTGCGCAATAACCTTGAGTATAAACTAACTAGGAGTGACTGATCTTTGCCGTGTGTTTTTGCTGCAGCCATTTGGTTATTTTGGCAAAACAGAGCCCGCGCCGCATAGTTTGGCTATCAGTTTTAAAATCCGGACAGAGGTAAGCCATATGTCGACGCCTAGCCAAATAAAATGGGAACTAACTTACGGTGCTTAAGTCGAATAAATTTAAGATGATATAACCAATAACCAATAACCAATAACCAATAACCAATAACCAGAAGAAAATACTTATGTTTCCTGTGGATGTATTTATAACTTATACCTTTGCGTGTGCCTTGTTGGTGATTTCACCTGGCCCAGATAATTTACTGGCGATAGGGCGAGGATTAAGTCAAGGAAAGTTAGCTGCTATTGTATCTGGTGTATCATCAGGGACTGGTATAGTTTTTCACGTGTTCGCGGCAACTTTGGGGCTAACCATTTTGTTGCAAACCTCCACCTTGGCGTTTTATACCGTGAAATTTATAGGTGCAGGTTACTTGATCTGGCTAGGTATCAAGGTACTTAGAAGTAAAAGTTTATTTACGCTTAATCAGCAGGTAGAAAAGCGCTCACTGTATTCAATTTTCGCGACAGGCTTTTTGTCTGCCGCGCTGAACCCTAAACCGGGGTTATTTGTATTGGCGTTTGTACCACAGTTTGTTAATCCAGAATTGGGCTCAGTCACCACGCAAATGTTTGTGTATGGTATTTGGTTTGCTACTTTAACAGCGCTGGGTTTTTGCTTGATGGGGATTTTTGCCTCTAAATTAAGCACATGGTTAACGCATAAACCTAGGGTTATTGCCGGGTTGAACATAGGTGCTGGGTTGACGTTTGTGTCGTCGGGTCTTGCGGTTGCATTCATGAAGCAGCGTTGAGCTTGAAAAATCCGATGTATGCCACTATCTCAGGTATTATTCCCTTTAGGACCAGCATAGTACTGGTGCACTTAACTTATTGAAGGCATAACTATGAACCCAATTTTAGCTATTTTAAAAGAACATAATATTAGTGATGAGCAAGTTAACGAACTATTTCAAACACTGACCGAAAACCCTATGATGGCGATGGGCGTGATTGCTAATTTAGGCATTCCTCAAGAAAAATTACAGCAACTCATGGGCTTAGTGATGCAAAATCCCGCGTTGATCAAAGAAGCGGTTGATGAGCTAGGTTTAGACTTTGCAAAAGTAGAAGCAGCTAAAGCTAAGCTGAAGCAGTAAAATAACCTGAACTAGGGATAAGCAATATGCTATAGCACTGTATGATTTGGTCTGGTAATGGACTGATATAACTAACTTTGCCATATCCATTATCCCGAGTTCAGATTAAAATAAAATATTTGGCGGTATCTTTTGCCGCTAAATATTTTATTTTTTTCGATTATTCCTTTTCTTACCTTTCTTTTTAAACAAAGCTACTTGAACGGCGCAAGTTTTCTAAAACCTTGGCGCTCAGTAATGCCTGGAGGTTCCGTGTCCATATATCGTATTAAAGTGCCTAAAGGTAATATTGCTTTGTAAAGGCCTGAGAAAGCGCAACAGCAAAAAGCAATGAACGTATAAGCTTCCAACTTGCCAGAGAATACGAGGGTGAGAGAAGGGGGCGAGGCGAAGTTGCTCCAGTAGTTATAAAAAAGGCCAGCGATGCTGGCCTTGGTGGTAAGTAACGAATTGATATTACATGAACCGCATCGTTCTCCGTCTGGTTACTGCGCCTAACATGACGAATAGTATCAAAGCGCCAAATGAGCCAGATGATGAGTTTTTCTCGCTCGATTCACTCGGTTTTGTAATTGATACGGAGTCGATTGCGACGGTTACTTCAACATTGGCGCTTGCTTCTGCCCCCTGAATATCTGCAATGGTATAGTGAATGAGCGCAATGCCTGAGAAGCCAGCTTTTGGCGAATAGTGCAAGGCGTTATCAACAATATCCACGGTTCCGGTGTCAACACTTGCTTGCGTAATGTTAAGTGCATCGCCGTCTTTGTCGCTGTCATTTGCCAACACATCGATAACAATACTTTGTGTGTCTTTTGTAGTGGCTTTATCTGCTATAGCAACGGGAGCGGTATTTACAAACGTTGTGATAACTGCCACACCATTTGCAGAACCCCCTTGGCTATCCACCAGCAAGTAATTAAGTTCTATATCACCAGCAAAATTGTCGGGGGACGTAAAGTAAACGGCATCACCTGCCAACTCTATCAGGCCAAGTTCACTACTTGCACTGTGCAATGTGAGTGCGTTATTGTCAGGATCTGTATCGTTACTCAATAGTTCAAGTAAAGTACGTTTACCAGCAATCACTTTATAAGCATCGGCATTGGCAACTGGCAGTTGATTACCATTTAACACAACCGCCATACCGCTTGGATCAACCACCTGTTTATTGGCTTTACCATCATCGTCATTTGGTCCGCCGTCAACAATGTGCAGTTTGATACACCAGTTGCCAGCATGTAAGCCACTTTTCCATTGCGTGCTATCTAATGACGGGCAATATCCAGATGAACCAGGGGCTGACATCACATCATCACCATTGCCAACATTAAAGTTCACCCATTGGCCATTTTGATATTTTCGATAAATCGCATTCACAGGAATAGGCTCACTTTGAGGCAGTACGATGGTAAATACATCACCTGCGTTCATTAGCCCTGAAGCCACAAAATCATATAAACCGCCCACGTTTTGTGCGCTATCATCTTGTGGTAATTCAGAGGCAAGTAACTGAGCGCCCCCCGAGTTATTGTTTGCGACCGCTACACCTTTACGCAGCTGTGTGCCAGGTTGAGCTTCAATCAAGAAACCACCTGAGTTACTCGCCATACTTTGCAGTACGTTAGGTTGGCCAATCGCGTCTAGGTAATCCGGAATACCATCACTATCAGAGTCGCTGTAGCCTTCCTCATTGTCAGGGATCAAGTCACCATCAGAGTCTTGCGATGTTAAACTTGCGAGCTGTTCAATAACTTCAATATACACCTCTTTACTCGCGCTTAACGCCGGTTCCCCATTATCACTTACTTTCACAGTAAATTGGTAAAGGCCAGCTGCTAATTCAGTGGGTGAGAAGGCAAAGGTGTCAGGCGAGTTACTGGTATTAACGACTTGCGTTTGTGCGCTTTGCCATTCAACTGTTAGCGTATCTTCAGCATTCACGTCTTTTGCAATCGCTTGGAGTACGATTTCACCTTGATCTTTAGCGACTAACGTACGTTGCTCACCTTGCTGGGTTACCGAAGTAGTTACTTCAGGAGCCACATTGCCTTGCGCTATTGTCACTTTCGCTTCACTAGCAGCTGGCGCGGTATTGAGGCTAGCATTTAGTGTAACAATCAGAGTTTCATCAGGCTCTTGCAGTTGACTGTCTTGATACACTTCAAATGAGATAACACCTGTACGGCCTTGTGTAATTTCGACTTCACCCGACTGAAGGTTATGGTCAAGTTCACTCGCAGTACCAGATACAGTATAGGGTACTGAAACTGGGTAACTAGGCGCGTCACCATTAAGTGCTACGGCTAATGTATAGCTGCCACCTTCACTAACTGTCATACCTCGGTCGATAGAAACCTGTGGCTGAATGGTCACATTTTGAGTTGCGATCGCTTGTCGGCCTTGCGCATCTTCTGTTTGCCAATAAACAAGGTGTTTGCCTGGTTTGAATACGCGTTTGCCGTTAGTTAAAGAAACAGCAAGGGTATTTCCTTGTGCATCTGTGGCACTCGCTATACCTAAATCGACTTTAGTAAATAAACCGCTTGCATTCACAGTAATGTCATCAGGTGCAACGATTTGAGGCGCATCAGCTAAATTTGACACTAAGCTAATTGTCGCAACTGCATTTGATCGTGCCTGCTCTGGGTCGCTAATGACATAGCTCACAGTGACATTTGCAGAAGCGGAGTTTGCCGCTTGGTAAACCAATTGGCCATTCTCAATGGTTACGCTACCGATAGAAGCTTGTGCACCGACGATCGTCAATGGCTGTTGATCCGCGTCATTATCATTGACCAAAACATCTAGGCTATAGCGATTTGACTCATTAACCGTCAACTCGAAGCTGTCGTTCTGAGCTTTCGGTACATCGTTGATTGACTTCACCGTAACAGAGATCTGCGTCTCAGCCGATTTGGCACTGCCATCATCGGCGAAGTAGCTAAAGGTATCTGTGCCGTGATAGTTGGCATCAGGCGTATAACTGATCACATTGCCTTGAATAATTACAGTGCCTGATTGAGGTTGTTGTACAATACTCAGTGCCAGTTTATCTCCATCCACATCATCGGCTTGCGGCACAAAAGTAGTGGTACCATCTTCATCCACATTGATGGTTTGTGGCTGAGTACGAGGTGGCGTATTGGTAAAGGCCACTGCAATGTTAAATGGCGCTAAACTCGCTGATAACTCAGCATCACTGACGCTGATCTCGATATTGTTTGTCACACCAACATCGGCACGAGCAGGGTTACCAGACAGCGCTCCAGTTGCCGTATCAAAGCTCGCCCAACTCGGTTTATTGACGATACTAAATGTGAACGTACTGCTATCTACATCTGTTACTGTTGGCGTAAAGCTATATTGGCCGTCGGCCTTAATACTAGTTACAGGCGTACCTGAGATCTCAGGTGCATCATTGATGTTCTCAACCGTGATTGACACCGTTGCTGGCGCTGAGTTTAGCGCACCGTCATTCGCCACATAAGTAAATGTGTCAGTGCCAAAGAAATCATTGCTTGGTGTGTAGGTTACGCTATCGTTTGCCAAAGTAACTGTACCATTGTTAACGTCACTCACTAGCTCAAATGACAAAGACTGACCATCAATATCTTCGCCTTTTAATACAATAGTGACCGACTCTTCTTCTGCGGTTGATGTACTTAGCGCTTGGGCTTTTGGTGCATCATTGACGGGAGTAACCTTAATATCCACTAATGCAGGTTGAGAATTTAACTTGCCGTCATTGGCTGTGAAAGCAAAGCTATCAGTGCCATTAAAGTTGGCATTAGGTTTGTACAACCAAGTTATATCAGTCGCTTTAGTCAATGTACCTTTGGATGGTGTTGTTGTAATACTGAAGGTCAGTGGTGACTTTTCAATGTCACTGCCCGTTAAGGTAACAATAGATTGGCCATCCTCGACGACGGAGATATTTGTGCTGTTGGCAATAGGCGCATCGTTTACGGCATTTATTGTGATTAGCACTTTCGCTTTATTAGAAATAGCACCATGCGCATCTTCCACAGTGTAAGTGAAAGAGTCTTCTCCACTGAAGTTAAGCGCTGGTTTGTAAACAATGGCACCACTTTCAAGCACTTCTACAGAGCCATTCTCAGGTTGCGTGACTACAGTTACACTTGCTGCATTCAGAGAATCGAGTTTTTTCTCCTCATCAATATCAACATCGGTATCATTACCGAGTACATTAATTTCAAAGGAGCCATCTTCATCAACTTGCACTTCATTGTCATTGGCAATAGGCGCGTCGTTTACTGAGTTGATGGTCAAAGTTACGGTTGCAGGCTGTGAAGCGAGCTCTTCTGAGTCAGTTAACGTGTAGGTAAATGTAAACTCACCGAATATATCTTTAGCTGGTGCAATATTAAGCTTGCCGTCGGCTAGAACAGTGACGGTTGCAAAGGCGTAAACACCCGCGCCTTGTCCTTGGTCTTCTAAGGATATATTGGCACCGTTAAAGCTAGTGTCTTCGATATCGGAGTCATTAGCTAAAACAGTCAGTTCAGTGGTAACGTCTTCATCGGTAGTGATGATGTCATTTTCAGCGACAGGGCGGTCATTGACAGCACCAATGTTGATGGTGATAGTCTTTTCTAATGAAGTTAGCCCGTCATTATCGTGGATAACATATTTGATGCTTTCATTGACACCAGACACATTCAGGTTAGGAGTATAATCAAAAGTCCCTGCATCTTGGTTGAGAATCAAAGTACCAAACTTGGCTTCATCAATCAGTTTAATTGAGCCAAGTGGTTTACCCCCCTCATCTTCAATGTCTTTAGCTATGTCTCTGATTGCAACATCTGAAACTGGCGTATCTTCTTCAATAGAAAGGTTGATGTTTTCAGCATTAGGCGCATCGTTTACTGCACTAATGGCGAGGTTTACACGGGCGATGTTTGAAACAAGTTCTTCAGCGTCTTTAACGGTGTAACTAAAGCTGTCTTCACCATTAAAGTCTTGGCTCGGTGTATAGGTGGCCACGCCGTTTTCTAGTGACACACTACCATGTGCTGGTTGCTGTTCGATTTGTACAGACGCAACCACAAGGTTGTTTTCCGCATCGCTATCATTGTCAACTAAGTTGATTTTGACGACTGTATCTTCTTGTGTTGATGCTTCGTCATCTTGTGCAATCGGCGCATCTTCAACTGGGATGATGGTTAGGTTGACCGTTTGTACCTCAGATGCCGCGCCAACTTTGTCTTTCACTACAAATTTAAATTCATCGTTAAGCGTTTCCGAACCATCATGAGTGTAATTAAATGAGCCATCCGCATTGAGTGTTAGCGCACCATGTGCTGGATTGCTGACCAGCTCAACTTTAAGCTCATCGTCTTTATCGTCATCATGAGCCGTGCTGAGCAAGCCTTCTTTGGATGTAATAGCCAAGGTGGCCGCTTCTTTTACTGAAAAATCAAACCCATAAGCAACAGGTGTATCATTGACATTAGTAACTTCAAGAGTGAAGGCTGTGAGTGAAGCACTGGCTCCCGCTTTGTCATTCACAGAAATAACAATTTGCTCAGTTTTGCCAACGTGTTCATTTTTCGGCGTACCACTTAACTGGCCTGTTGCCGTATCAAAGTCAGCCCAGCTTGGTTTGTTCACGATTGAGAAAGTAACAGACTCTGTGGAGTTGGGGATATCCAAGTCAGGATCACTAAACGTTGGCTTAAAGCTATACGCAGTATCTTCGGAAACCGTGTTAGCTGGCTGACCACTAATAGTTGGTGCGTCATTGACATTGTTAACGGTAAGATCAAACGCGTCTAAAGAGGCTTTTGCACCTGCTGTGTCAGTTACAGAAATAGTGATGTCTTGATAAGTTTTTACATGCTCGTTATGAGGTGTACCAGAGAGTTCACCAGTTTTGGTATCAAACTTTGTCCACTCAGGTTGGTTTTGGATGGAGAAAGTATGAGAGTCGCCTTTATCGACATCAATTAATGTTGGTACAAACTGGTATGTATCGTCTTGGGCAATCGTTGATAGTGGGTTGCCGGCTAATACGGGTCTGTCGTTAACGTTATTTACTTCAATGGTAAACGCATCAAGTGAAGTGACAGCTCCTGCATTATCTTTTACAGAAATGATAATTGGCTTAGATTTACCAACATGCTCATTTTTTGGAATACCTGATAGTGTTCCCGTCGATGTATCGAATGTAGCCCACACAGGTTTGTTGTTTATAGAGAAACTATGTGTATCGTTGTCATCTACGTCATTCAAAGTCGGCGTAAAGCGATATTCTTGGTTTTCTGCAACGTAAGTGTGTGGAACACCCGAAAGTGAAGGTGCATCATTTGTATTTTTAACATGTATCTTGATGGTCGCTGGATTTGAATCTTCCGAACCATCACTAGCGATGTAACTTAACGATTCTGTGCCAACAAAGTCGACATTAGGTGTGTATAAGACAGTATTACTCTCTACAATTACTGAGCCATTGCTTACGCTGCCTACGATAGAATAAGTAAGCGTTTGACTGTCAATATCACTCCCTAATAAGGCAAAGCTAATCTCAGTTTCTTCATTGGTGTCAACCTCAATTTCAGATACAGTTGGAGCATCATTAACAGGAACAATGTCAATCTCGATCTGAGCAGGCTCAGAACTAAACTCGCCATCATTTGCAATAAACTCAAAGTAGTCTGAACCATGATAATTGTTATTTGGCGCATAAATCCAAGTTGTTTTATCGACTTGTTCTAATGAGCCATATGAAGGTGGCAGGGAAATGTGATAGCTTATTTCGCTGGTTTCATCGTCTGTTGCAGTTAGTGTAACAGTCACATTGTTATCTTCATTGACAGATACGTGAGCAGGAGTCGCTTCTGGGGCATCATTAATGGGAATGATTGTTACAATCACTGTTGCTACGTTAGAAATCGCATCGTGAGAATCTTCCACCGTGTAGGTGAAAGAGTCTTCTCCACTGAAGTTTTGTGCTGGCTTATAAACGATAGCACCTGTTTCTAGCACCTCTGCAGAGCCATTTTCAGGCTGATTAGCTAAGGCGACACTGGAGGTATCTAATTTATCTAGCTTTTGAGCATCATCGATATCAACATCGGTATCATTACCCAGTACATTGATTTCAAAAGAACCATCCTCGTCGACCTGTGCGATATCATCTTTTGCAATAGGTGCATCGTTTACTGAGTTAATGGTTAGTTTCACTGTTGCTGGTTTTGAAGCTAACTCTTCACTATCAGTCAGTGTGTAGGTAAATGTAAATTCACCAAATACATCTTTAGTCGGCACAATGTTGAGCTTGCCGTCGGCTTGAACTGTGACGGTTGCAAAGGCGTAAACACCAGCACCTTGACCTTGGTCTTCTAAGGTTATATTGGCGCCGTTAAAGCTTGTGTCTTCGATATCGGAGTCATTAGCTAAAACAGCCAGTTCAGTGGCGACATCTTCATCAGTCGTAATGATGTCACTTTCAGCGACAGGGCGGTCATTGATGGCGCCAATGTTGATGGTGATGGTCTTTTCTAGCGAGGTGAGCCCATCATTATCGTGGATAACATATTTGATGCTTTCATTGACACCAGACACATTCAGGTTAGGGGCATAATCAAAAGTACCGTTATCTTGGTTGAGAGTCAAAGTACCAAACTTGGCTTCATCAATCAGTTTAATCGAGCCAAGTGGTTTACCACCCTCATCTTCAATGTCTTTAGCGATAGCTCTGATTGCAACATGTGAAACTGGCGTGTCTTCTTCAATAGACAAGTTGATGTTTTCAGCATTAGGGGCATCGTTTACCGCACTAATGGCGAGGTTTACACGGGCGATGTTTGAAACCAGTTCTTCAGCGTCTTTAACGGTGTAACTAAAGCTGTCGTCACCATTAAAGTCTTGGCTTGGTGTATAGGTAGCCACGCCGTTTTCTAGCGACACACTGCCGTGCTCTGGCTGCTGTTCAATTTGTACAGACGCAGCCACAAGATTGTTTTCAGCATCGCTATCATTGTCAACTAAGTTGATTTTGACGGCGGTATCTTCTTGCGTAGTGGCTTCATCATCTTGTGCAACAGGTGCATCCTCAACAGGGGTGATGGTTAGGTTGACCATTTGTACCTCAGATAAAGCGCCATGAGTATCCCGAACAACAAAGCGGAAAGTACTCTTAAAGGATTCGGAACCATCATGTTGATAGCTAAATGAACCATCAACGTTGAGAATTAATTCGCCCACAAAGTCCATTTTGTCCAACAGTATGGTGACAATGTTATCACCTGAGTCTAAATCATCATCATTTGCACCCGTCAACAAGCCTTGTTCGGCAGAAACGGTCAATAGTTCCCCTTCAGCCAAAGTGAAATCAGCGCCAGAAGCGGTTGGTGCATCATTGGTGTTCGTAACTTCAATAGAAAATGCTGGCAATGAGACTTTTGAGCTACCTTGCACACTGTCTTTTACGCTGATTGTTACCTCTTCAGTCTTGCCTACATGCTCATCAAGCGGTGTACCGCTGAGTGTACCTGTGGTGACATCAAATGTGGCCCAATTGGGTTTGTTTTCGATGGAGAAAGTATGTGTATCCCCCTGATCAACATCATGGAGTGTTGGGGTAAACACATACGGGCTATCTTCAGCTATTTCGTGTGCAGGTTGACCGCTTAGCTCTGGCAAATCATTGGTGTTATAAACTTCAATACTAAAAGTAGGAAGATAGGCCATGGCACCTGCTGAATCGGTAACTGCGATGCGAATGTCGCTGTATACACCAACATGCTCGTTCGATGGTGTGCCAGTTAAAGTACCTGTCTTTGTGTTAAACCATGCCCATTCCGGTTTGTTTTCGATTGAAAAGGTATGGGTATCGTTTTTATCTGGATCTCGAAGAGTCGGTTTAAAATTATATCCACTGTCTTCATTAATATCTCTGATTGGGCTGCCATATAGCATAGGGGTGTCGTTGATATTAATGACTTCTAAGTTAAATTCTAACGGCTCCGATATTGCGCCAGCTATGTCCTTAGCAAATACAAAAAATTTATAGATGCCAACGTCACGATCTGTCGGAGTACCTGAAACTCTTCCTGTTTTAGGGTCAAACTCTATCCAGTTCGGTTGGTTTTTGATTATGAAGCTATGGGCATCATTGGGGTCAACATCAAGTACCTGCGGCTTATATGTAAATTTATAATCTTCTTTGACACTGGTGGGGGGGCTTCCATAGATCAATGGAGCATCATTGACATTTATAACCGTTAGAGTGAATTCTTCAGATGAAACCATTTCTTTTCCATCCCACACTCCATATCTTAAACTAGTATAAGTATCAACATCTCCTTGCCTTGGTCGACCATAGATTGTCCCAGTTGCTGTGTTAATTTTAAGCCAATCTGGCTTATTGTCTATACTAAAAGTTAGCTCATCATTATCTACGTCATCAGCTTCTGGGGTGTACGTGAAAAACTCGTCCTCTTTGGTTGCGAGTGAACTCAACACAGTCACAGTGGGGGCATCTTGTACTGGGCGTACAGTCACTTTCACTTCGGCTTCGGCGGTAAAGCCAGTTGGGTCTGTAATGCGATATGTAAAGCTATCTTCACCAAAGTAATTAGGTTGTCCGATATATAGATTCTGATCTCTTTCAATATTGTCAGTAAAGGTCACTGTCCCGTGTTTTGGTGGATTAACTAGGGTAATAGCCAGACCGTAAGGACCATCGGGGTCATCTGCGTTTAGTTTAAAGTAAATAGATTCATCTTCATTGACAAAAATGCGCTGAGGGCCGGCTGTTGGTGGATCTTCATGACCAATCACAGTGATTGAAAATGCGGGTAAACTAGCAGAATAAGTGCCATCAGACACAGAAATGATAATATTGCTATAAGTGCCAATATTACCACCCGAAGCAAAGCCCGATAGCTCGCCTGTGTTTGTGTTAAAATGAGTCCAACGAGGTTGGTTTTCTATTGAGAATACCAGCGATTCAGGAGTATCTGGATCTTGCGCTACGGGAGTAAAAGAGTACGACGTCCATTCATCAATTTGTGTTGTAGGTTCACCACTGATAGAAGGCGCTTTATTTGGTGGAGGTGGCGGCTCAGCAATAACCTTAACGGTAAACTCACCAATTGTTGTGTATTCAGCGTCTAACGACTTGATATGCACTTTACCAGTAAATGACTTTCCTAGCGTGTTTAATGGTGGCGTTCCTACAACCTTGTTATTTTTGACAGACAACCAATCAGGCATGCCTGTGATGGATAACTTAATGTTACCAATATTTTGGTTATCCTCTGACGGGAAGTAAAATTTAAATTCGCTTTTTTTATCTACAATTAATTCAAAGTCTTTATAAATACTGGGTTTCGGAGAACGAATGGGATTAATTACAGAAACCTCAAATGGGGGGAATACAATAGTCTTAGTGTCAGAATGTGCACTTAATTCTATATTCGAATACAGCCCGACCTCTTTTTTACTAAAAACTGTAAGTAAACCACTCTTTTCAATTAAAGATATCCAGCTTGGGTTGTTTTTAATAGAGAAACGGTAACTTGAAAGATCACTAACGTTTAACTTTGGCTGGTGGTGAAAATTATCAGCCGGATTATAATGTATCGACACGACGTTATTTACTAACAAACGAGGTGTTGCTTTCGATTCTTCCACGACCTCAATATCGATTGTTTTTGATATTTCATGCCACTGATTGGAAGCAATGACATGCACTTTGTAATGCCCAGGTTCAGCATTAGTAGCTCTAAGCTCATTGCCCAAAATGCCGAAGTTGTCGTTATTTAGTGTATTATTAGCTAGTTGGAAGTCATAGTCAGCAGCGTAGTTGTGAAGTTTGTCCTTGATAAAAAGCCTGATAGGTTCCCCTCTTTTTTTAAAACGATTACCATCGACAACAATATCTTGTGGTGCATTGTCAGATTCAAAAACACCAGTATGTGCCTCCCAGCCAGATGATGACATCCGGATTTTAAAAGTCTGTTTAGGCTCTGTGGTAGAAGCTGTATTTACAAATGTGTAATAACTATGGCGTTCTGAGGGCGTGTAGATGTGTTCGATGGAATCCTTTGAATACAATGAGTAGTACTTAAACGTAACCGAAGCCACTACTTTATCATTTTGCGTTTCATCAATACATTGCACGGTTCTATATTGGCTAATAAAATCAAATGATGACGAGGGGGAGCCTTCGTTAATAACATGTAATTTTGTACACTCTTCAGCATACGCCGCTGTACCATTAAACAGAGCACATACACTTAAAATGTAGAGTAAACAGGATGGTTTACGTAGTGAATTAAACAGGGGTAGGGCTAAGCGCAACCACTCCCTTTGGTTAGTATTCATAATAGTCCTTTCTATTATTTCCTAGAGTCTGTGTATTTTTTGCACACCGACAGTATTCAATTGATATTTACGCGCGGTAGTGTGCCTTTTTTGGGTATGAATAATTTCATATAAAATAGGAAGTTAGACTATTCCTATTGTTTGAAAAGTGGGCGATAGTTTACTTTCCATCGATAGATGTTGGGGCTTTGTCTGTAATACGCTTTTATTAAGTTTAGGAGTGCGTTATTATCCAAGAAAATGGTAATGGGAACTATTGTCACTTGCAATAGCGTTATTTTCTATGACTCTGAACGAATTAAAACCAAAGCAAAAGGCGGTGATTGACGCCTTAAATTATCAAGATATTGCACTTGCAAGCCGTATTATGGCGCTTGGAATTGTGCCGGGTGAGCAAATCGAGTTGATGAACGTGGCACCGATGGGCTGTCCGCTGCAAGTGAAGGTGGGTGATACTCTAGTGAGTGTGCGCAAGAGCGACGCAAATTTTATTTCTTTAACAACAAATATTTAACTAAGGATTGCGGGTGAAGATTGCATTAGTTGGTAATCCTAATTGTGGTAAAACCACATTGTTTAACCGTTTAACGGGTTCCAAGCAAAAAGTGGGTAACTGGCCAGGGGTCACAGTTGAGCAAAAAACAGGTCAATTTACTTTAGAACATGGCGACGTTGCCGAATTGATTGACTTACCGGGTTTGTATAGTTTAGAGCAACTAGAGCCGGGTCAAGATGAGCAAATAGCGATTGATTTTTTACGTGACGGTGGCGCTGATTTTATTATC
Source organism: Pseudoalteromonas sp. ABE4_541 (assembly GCF_056312285.1). NCBI lineage: Bacteria > Pseudomonadati > Pseudomonadota > Gammaproteobacteria > Alteromonadales > Pseudoalteromonadaceae > Pseudoalteromonas > Pseudoalteromonas sp. ABE4_541. The sequence continues at coordinate 164,259 of NZ_JBSVEM010000003.1, read as the reverse complement.
AATATTGTTGATGCGGCTAACTTAGAGCGTAATCTTGTATTGACCACACAACTGCAAGAGATTGGCACGCCCATGTTGGTTGTGGCCAATATGGTAGATGTGGCTACGCAACGTGGTAAATCTCTCAATGTTGATTTATTGAGTGATCGGCTTTCGCTTCCAGTGGTCGCTATGGTTGGCTCTACAGGTAAAGGTACAGAGCAACTAACAAGGGCATTGAGTGCAGCGCTTGATAAACCAGTAGAAGCAAGTGAAAAACCTTCAGAGCAAACACCCGAAACAATTAACAATGCCGATCCTATTGCGGCAACAACGGCACGATTCAAAAAGGTCAGAAGCCTCACACACGGTGTGAATGTCATTTCTCCCCAACGCTCTGACTTAACAGATAAAATCGATAAGGTTGTACTTAATCGATTTTTAGGTGTGCCGATATTCTTAGCCATGATGTATCTGATGTTTACCATCGCGGTTAATTTTGGTGCCGTATTTATTGATTTTTTTGATATTTTTGTTGGTGCTTTGCTTATCGATGGCGTTAAAGAAGTACTCGGTGGCATTGGTGCACCAGCTTGGTTGAGCGTGCTACTCGCCGATGGCTTTGGGGCTGGTGTACAGCTGGTGGCAACCTTTATTCCGGTGATTGGCGTACTTTACTTGTGTTTATCTTTACTTGAAGATAGCGGATATTTGTCTCGAGCTGCATTCGTTATTGATCGGCTAATGTCGTCAATTGGTTTACCCGGCAATGCGTTTGTGCCCTTAATTGTCGGGTTTGGTTGTAATGTACCTGCGGTGATGTCGGCGCGTACCATGAATAGAGAATCGGACAGGTTGCTCACTATTATTATGGCGCCGTTTATGTCTTGTGGTGCGCGGCTAACTGTATATGCTTTGTTTGCGGCGGCATTTTTCCCAACCAATGGCGCCAATGTGGTATTTGCATTGTATTTATTGGGGATCGTGGTTGCGGTAGGCAGTGGCTTTGTATTCAGAAAGCTTGTTTTCACAGGGGAAAAAACACCCTCGTACACTGAAATGCCAGCCTACCACATGCCGGTTTGGCGCAATATTTGGCTTACGACTTGGCATAGATTGAAGAACTTCATAAAGCGTGCAGGCAAAACCATTGTGATGGTGGTCATGTTGCTCAGTATGCTCAACTCCATTGGTACCGATGGCAGCTTTGGTAATGAAAACACTGACCGATCTTTACTGGCCAAAGGGGCGCAGATTGTAACACCTGCCTTTAAACCACTGGGGATCGAAGAAGATAACTGGCCGGCAACGGTAGGTATTGTTACGGGACTATTTGCTAAAGAAGCGATTGTTGGAACGCTAGACGCGCTTTACATTGGTCAAGAGGAAGAAAGTACGGAGTATTCACTCTTTGATGCGACGGTTGAGGCGGTAAGCACAATTGGTACTAATTTTGTGGATTTGTTAAGTAATTTAGGCGATCCACTTGGTTTAGGTGCTTTGGAAGAGACCGATGCCAATAGTAATACGTTACTTACACAAATGGCCAGCCAATTTAATGGCCAAATAGGCGCGTTTAGCTACTTAGTGTTGATCTTGCTATACACCCCATGTGTTGCCGTATTGGGGGCTGTGAAGCGTGAGTCTGGTGCGCGTTGGATGTGGCTAGTGATTGGTTGGACAACGTCGCTTGCGTACATTTTGTCTACCAGTATCTACCAGTTAGCCCATTTTGCGCAGAATCCTGTTTTTGCAAGTACTTGGTTGGCGGTTATGGCCGTGCTCACCTTAGCTTGGTGGTTTGGTCTAAAAGGTTTGGGCAAACAAATGAATAAGCCACCGACTTATCAAATTAATTTGGGTTAGGCTCGAGTGTTGGGGGGCCTTCCCCCCAACAAACGCGTTTTATGTTTATTGCTTTAAATTGATGTCGTTGCATACAGCTGGTAGTAGTTTATCAGTTAGCCCTGCTGGTAACTTGGCTAGTTTCGAGGTAGATAGCCGGTTTTGCGTTTGGGCGTCTCCATCAACAATGTTATTTATCCACTGACTGAAATAAGATACGCGGGTATAAATTTCAACAATACCGTATTTTCCAATACCAGAGCCGGTAAACCGAGAGCTGATCCCTAAAATGTGCAGCCCATCTTCGTTTTCTAGATATGCGGGGCCACCACTATCGCCACCACCTGAAACGCCTTCAAGCGGTAATGCGTCTGTCGCTTTATCAAACTTAAATTTGAGCAAAGGACCAATTGCTTGCTCTACTTTGTTTTGCGCCTTGCGTAAGATGCCTTTGTTTTCAAAATTATCAATGGTTTGCCCTGTTTTACCATTGCCTGTACCACCCACACCAATAAACCAAACAACTTGGTTTCTTTCGTTCTCGCCAACGTAAGGGATTGCAGGTTTAATGTCGAGAATAGGCTGTGCCAATTTTATCAGTGCAATATCATGGCTTTTTCCTGGTGTGTACGCTTTATGTATAAAAATTTTTTCAACTTTATGTAGTTGATTGTTGATAGCAATCAACTTGTCTGATCCTAAACAAAAAGTGGCATGTGCCGCAGTCACGACCCATTGTGGTTTGATAAGCGTGCCATGGGCACCATCGATATAAAATGTGGCTAAGGGGGGAAAGTCCGTCGCGTTCGCTAAATACTTTTTACCGTCCACATCATGTCGAGTAACAATAGCGGAGCAGGGAAGGCTGAATGAGAGCAATAAAAGCGCTAGAGTTTTTCCCATGAAGATTATTCCTATATGGTTGTTTAATAAACATACTTACCTCAATAATAGGCGCAATACAAGCGTTTACTTGCGTATTCGACAAGCACTAGAAGTAAGTGACTAAGTGCTAAATTGAGCGCAATTTTCCAGATAAATGGATGGAATGAATGTAAATATGCGTTAACTCGGTCTATCTTGGTCATATCCGTTTATTGAGCAAATATAATGAATCATCAAAATCTCAACCAAGCTATTAAAATATGTTTAGTGATCAGCCTTTCGCTACTCGGCATTGCTTATTTATTAAATGGCAGCCCTAAAGAAATGGCTTTGATGGTAAACTTCTATCACCTTGAGCGCTTTCTTGATGCAACTCATTTTAGCTACCTATTTGGTGCTTTAATGTTGTGTATGGCTATTTTAATTGCATTCGAGGCAAAATTCCGAAATGCAAAAGTTGCGATGTGTCTTCTCGTTGGCATTGCAGCACTCCCTCTGTTTACTTTGCTTGATGCTAGTCGTTATATCCAAGATTTAGGCGGTTTTCCCATTCTTGGGTCAGGGCAGGGGGTGATTAAGTATTTGGCTTTATTAGTGCTTGGGCTTAGCCTGTTTTGTGCTGCTCGGTTCTCTCAGGCGCAGTTAGCGTGGTTAAACTATATCCCTGTTGCAATGGTGTTGTTTTGGATTGGTGGACTTAAATTTTACGAGTTCGAGGCAAAAGGCATTGTGCCACTGGTGAGTACATCCCCTTTTATGTCATGGCTTTATGAACTTTTTTCGGTACAGTGGGCATCTAATCTGATAGGTACCTACGATATTTTGATGGCAGCTTTGCTGGCTGTTGCCATCAAGGCCAATAATAAGCGTTTACAGTTGCTTTCCATAATGGGTTGCGGTGCCGTGTTTGTTATGACGCAAAGCTTCTTATTTACCACTGAGGGGGCGTTTAGTTCACAAACAGTGTTGGCAGGCCTCGGTCAGTTTGTGATCAAAGATCTATGGTTTATTGGCAATTTATTGGTGATTTTACAATGCACATATTTACGTGATACTTGCGTAATAGAGCGCCAGTAACAGGTCTGTTTTGTACATAAATTAAGCTGAATGCTATAACTACAGAAGGTATTACACGTCGTACGTTGAGGTTATGCAATGAGGTTTTGGCTCTTAGGCTTTTTATTTTTTCTGAGCCCTGCTTTTTGTGCAACCTATAATGTTCTTGTTTATCATGGCGCTAATCCACCTTATAGTTTCAAAGAGCAACAGCAAGTGGTGGGGATTTTTGCGGATATTTTTAAGCGTTTGGCTGAGCTGACGGGGCATGAATTTAAGTTCGTCGCGACCTCCGTTGCACGAGGGCAACGCTTTTTTGATACCAAGCAAGTTGATATTGAGCCCGGTGTTAGCCCACACTGGCGTGCACATCAAAAAGTACCTGGTATATATACGCAAACCTACGCTACATCGACAGAGGTGTTACTCGCAAATCATGGGAATACGTTGGAAAATATAACTCAAGCCTATGGTAGCGTGGTTGGCAAAGTCAGAGGGTATCGATATGGTTCCTTTGAACAGCATTTCGATGAAGATAAACTGTTAATCTATGAAAACATTTCCGAAAAAGAACTACTTGGCCAACTTGCCTATGGCAGATTAGATTATGTGTTAATTGGTAAAGATACTGCGAATTATTACATGGCCAACAACCTACCTTATCGTCAGTTTAAGTTCGCCTACACAGTTGAAACTGCTGAGGTCGCGATGCGTCTGCAACCACATTTAACCACTTTGCAACAAGAGCTCAATCAAGCACTACAAGTTATGGTTGAGCGCGATGAAATAAACGAAATCTACATCAAATATACCGGCCAAAGAAATTAGCGTGGGCTTAAGTTGTTGATAGCATAATGCTCGTTTCACTATTCAAAATACCGTTAATTTCTCTTACCTCTCTTAGTACACCGTCAAATTCACTGAGGTTTGCCGCTTTGATCTCGACAATAAGGTCCCAAGCGCCATTGGTGGTATGGATCTTAACAAGCTCTGGGATGCCTCTGAGTTTGTGGATCACTTGAGAGGTGGACTGGCCAACAACTTCAATCATCATAATGGCTCGCACACAGTCACTATCAATTTGTTCGTGGACCCGCACGGTAAACCCTAAAATGGCGCCACTACTTACGAGTCGATCTAACCGGTTTTGAATTGTGCCTCTGGAGACTTTAAGAGAGTTGGCCAGCGTTGACACTGATGCTCGACCGTCTTTTCTCAACGCTGAAATAAGCGCTTTATCTAACGAATCATATAAATAAGGTTGCACGTTTCACCATATCGAATATAGCTGTGTTCAAAAATAGAAATATACATTTTGCACTAAATGAATGTACAAAACGTCAAAAAATGGTGCGATTTATATATATTTTTAGCATTTTAACTGCTTTGTTGCCAGTTTATAGTATATCTCTCTTTTGCTCACTGCGATTGATAGCAAAAGAGTATTTGGTATGAACGGGTATCTAGCATGCTGATCTTGCAAGTAATTCGGAACGCTGAAAGCTCGCACGATACACTTTGTTCATCTATGGTAATGAATTATGACATGACTTTGTTAGGTGAAATACCTCGCACACGAGAAGTCAGTAGTGAGTACAGGTTGTAGTATGAATCAATTACAAACGCCCAATGCCGTGGTGATGATCCGCCCTCACCATTTCGTATCTAACCCACAAACGATGCAAGACAACGCCTATCAGGTTAGCGCTGATAGTAAAAGGGTGAGTGAAAAGGCTTATCAAGAGGTGTCCAATGTTGTGCATCTATTACAAAGTGCAGGTGTGACGGTACATTTATTTGAAGATAAAACCCAGTTAACACCGGATTCCGTGTTCCCAAATAATTGGTTTTCCACCCATAGTGATGGTCAACTGATCACCTATCCTATGTATGCCTCAAATCGGCGAGCAGAGAAACGAGAGGACATCATTGAATTCTTACATCAAGAATATAAGGTTGTTTCTAGTACGTATTTGAGTCGGTTGGCAGATAGTGGGTTATTTTTGGAAGGAACCGGCTCCATGGTGCTCGATCATCAGCACAAAGTAGCTTATGCCGTGCAATCTAAACGTACGAACCCACAGTTGGTGGAGCAAGTTTGTGAGCAATTAGGGTATAAAGCGGTGGTTTTTAACGCCTTTGACGAACAAGGCGTTGCGATATATCACACCAATGTGTTGATGTGTGTGGCAAGTGAATTTGTCATGATAGGAATGGCGTTAGTTGAAAAGCAACAGCAAAAAGCGTTACGGTTAATGTTCAAACAACAAAATAAAGCCATTGTTGAATTAACCCCTAGGCAAATTGCGCAATTTTGCGGTAATGCATTAGAGCTACAAGGGCGCGATGGCAGAATATTAGCATTATCTCAAACTGCTTATGATGCGCTTTCAGAAGAACAACGTGCGCTTATTGAATGCTCAACAAAAATGCTGCCAATGGCAATCCCAACGCTTGAGTCTGCTGGTGGTTCAATACGCTGTATGCTAGCAGGCATTCACTTGAAAAAACGATAATAATGAAGCATATAAAAGTGCTCTAACGGGAGCTTATTATGGTTAATGAAGTCATCACCGGTGTTAATGGCCTTTTGTGGGGAGAAGGCCAACTGCTGATATACCTGCTACTTTTTGCCGGGATTTGGTTTACAACGCGACTTGGTTTTATACAAATACGCCAATTTGGCCATATGTTTACATTGCTCAAAAGCAGCGGCAAAGCCTCTAAAGAGCAAGTTAGCTCATTTCAAGCGTTATGTACGGGCTTGAGTGCAAGAGTGGGAACGGGCAATTTAGCTGGGGTTGCTGTGGCAATTTCGCTCGGTGGTAGTGGAGCAATATTTTGGATGTGGGTTATTGCTTTACTTGGCATGGCAACAGGCTTTGCAGAAAGCGTGTTAGGCCAAGTATACAAGGTACGAGATAGCCAAGGTGAATTTAGAGGTGGTCCGGCCTACTACATCGAAATGGGGCTGAATAAGCGTTGGCTGGCGATTGTATTCGCTGTGTGCTTATTTCTTGGTTATGGTTTTAGCTTTAGTGCAATGCAGACTAATACTATTACTGATGCTTTGTCTTTTGCCTTTGATATTCCTCGCTTTTATTCCGGTTTAGTGATCACGGTTCTTGCTGGCTCAATTATTCTAGGTGGTTTTAAAGCCATCGCCCGCTTTGCCGAACGTGTAGTGCCAATAATGGGGATTATGTTTGTTAGCGCGGCATTATTAATTACTATTATTAACATTGCAGACGTGCCCGCGATGCTCAAAGATATTTTACTCAGTGCATTTGGATTGCAAGAGGCCGGCGCAGGCGCAATGGGGGCCGCAATAAAAAATGGTGTACAACGAGGCCTGTACTCTAACGAAGCTGGGGCTGGTAGTGTTCCCCATGCTTCTGGCGCTGCTAGCCCTGTGCCAAATCATCCGGTGACCCAAGGTTACATTCAAATGTTAGGTGTCTTCTTCGATACTATTGTTCTGTGTAGCTGTACCGCTGTTATTATCTTATTGGCCGATATTGATATTAGTGGAGAAATGGAGGGGATCCGCTTAACGCAAAATGCAATGATTGCCCATCTTGCTCAAGGGGGCGTGTACTTTGTTGCAGCAGCCATCACTTTGTTTGCGTTCACCTCGGTGGTTGCCAATTTCGCATACGCAGAGAGCAACTTACACTTGTTTAAACTTGATAATAAGGTGGGAAGAAGCATTTATATTTTAATGTATCTGAGCATGATGTTATGGGGCGCAACGGCTACTTTAAAAGAAGTATGGAGCCTTGCTGACATGGCGCTCGGCCTGATGACACTGGTTAATATTTTTGCAATAGTGCAATTGACGCCTACTGTTTTAGCTTTAACCAAAGACTATCACACACAAAGACTTCAAGGAAAAGCCCCTGAGTTTGAAGAACAAGTTGTTGCTATACAAGGTCGTTGTGAATCAGGAGTTTGGGTCAAAGAAGGATAAGCTATAACAAAAAGAGATAACAAAGCTTGTTAATCAATTATTAAATTAATTGACAAGAGATTTTAATAAATCTATGTTTGTACCTTCTTTAGGCCCTTTGGGCCTCATTATAATAATAAAGAAGGATGTCACCATGGCAAAACAAGCGTTAGTCGCTTTAGCCGTATCACTTGCATGCGGTTACTCATATGCTCAACCTATTGATATAAAAATAAAACCTCTTCTAGATAACCAAGGCGGTAAGGCTGAAATCAGTCGAAATCAATTACTAAAAAATCAGTGGCACTTAGCTCGAGGTAAAGCCAGTGGCAGCGGTTTTGATAACTCAAAGCCATTAACAGCACAGGGCCGCTCTTGGTCAGGTAAAGTGACAACAGATAGAGTCTTAGCGCTTCTAATCGATTTTCCAGATTATCCAGTTAATGCGGTGACGCCAGATTTAACTAAAAACTATTATTCTGACTATTCGCCAGAGCACTATTATGACATGCTATTTTCGTCGACTGGCTATGTAGGTCCGTCTGGTCAAAATCTCATGAGCATGAAGCAGTACTACTTAGATCAAAGTGGTGGTTCATACCAAGTAGAAGGTCAGGTTTTTGGCTGGTATACCGCAAAACACAATGCGGCTTACTACGGTGCGCCGGGTGGTCCTGGTGAAGTAGACAGCAATGCACGTGATCTTGTTTTAGAAGCGATCAATCACTTAGCCAATGATCCAAATGTTGACCTGAGCTATTTTGACCAAGAGGATCGCTACGATTATGACGGTGATGGTGACTTAAGAGAACCTGATGGCGTCATTGATCATGTGATGGTTTACCACTCATCAATTGACCATGCAGCTGGTGGCGGTGCGCTAGGTGCTGATGCGATTTGGTCACACCGTTCTTCAGTTGGTTTTCAACCAGTTGGTAATACCGGTTACTACATTAATGATTATACTCTTCAGCCAGTTGATGGTGCAGCGGGTGTCTCGGCGCACGAATACGGCCATGACTTGGGTTTGCCAGATGAGTACGATGTTAACTATACCGAAGATGGTTTAGGTGAGATTGATAAAGCGCCTGGCTCGTTAGTTGGGTATTGGTCGGTTATGTCTGGTGGCTCTTATGGCGGTGAAATATCAGGCACTGCACCAACAGGCATGAGTCCATTTGCGAAACAATTTTTACAATCGTCTTTAGGTGGTAACTGGTTCGTGGGTACAGATATTCACGAAAGCGACTTGAATGCGGCTGGTAGTATTTTTAAATTGGACGCTGCATCAGTGCGCGGTGACAACAATGACTATATTCGTATTGATCTAGAAGATAAAACGGTACAGAAGTTAGAGCCAAGCGATAATAAAGGCTTTATCAGCTCTGAAGTTGTTGGTTCTGATTTAGCTATTTATACACTAGATTTTCCTGTTGCTCTGTCAAGTCAAACGAAACCAACTTTGTCGTTTACGGTTGATTATGATACAGATAGCAATAACTCACTGGTACAAGTACGCGTGAAAAATACCGCAGGTGATGAAGTTGTATTAGATGGTAACATTACCGATACTTCAAGTCGCTTTTCAAGTTATATCGGTGCTGGGTTTACTGGATATTCAGGTGGCAAGCGCCAAGCTAAATTTGATCTATCGGCTTTTGCCGGCCAAGACGTAACCGTGTCAATACAATATTGGACATTCAACACAGGTTTCATCGGTGTCATGTTTGATGATATTGAAGTCGCTTCTGATTCAGGTGTATTGGCAAGCTTTGATGCAGATAATGCAAGCAATCCAGGGCTAACGGTTAATGGCTTTGAAGCATCAAATGGTGAGTTTGATTACCCTCATTATTACTTGGTGGAGTGGCGTCAGCACCTAGGTGTAGATAAGTCACTTGAAAATACCTTCCGCAATATTAGTTATGAACCAGGTATGTTGGTTTGGTATGTTGACACATCATATCGTCCAGAAAGCACAGATGGTAGCAACACACTTGTGCAAGGTGATAATCATGTAGGTAACCACCCAGGTGATGGTTGGTTAGGTCTAGTTGATGCTGATAGAAATCCAATTATGTACAGCACGGGTGAAATGGCAGGCTCTGAAATTCAGATCCGTGACGCAGCATTTAGCTTAGATGTACAAGCACCGTTTGATTGGAAGAGTATAACTCGTGGTGTGACTTTGTCTGATCCATTCGTAAACAATAATCCTCGTTTCATCGATTGGGATGATTACTCAAACTATCGTCGCCCTGCAACAGGCCGTAATATTCCTAAAAAAGGAATCATTATTGATGTATTAGAGCAAAGTGATGACAAATCAGTTGCTTCAATTCGCGTATCAAAAGTGTGGTAATGTAAGTTATTACTAGAATAAAAAGCCACAGCAGTTATCGCTGTGGCTTAATTTCTTTAACCTAAGGTGCGGCTAATTAATCATCATTATTTCGTTCAGATGGTATATCACTAAAATACTCAACAAATTCTACTTCAAATCCATCAGGGTCAATAAAGTATGCATTGTGTCTGAATGGGTTTGTATTACTGCCTTTGTCGACGGGGTAGCCAGCTTCCTCTAGTCTTGTGATGAGCGCACTTAGATTATTTACTTCAAAGGCGAAATGACCCAATCCAACTTGATGGCCTTCCAACACGCGGTTATTACCTTCCCCGTGATCACTGAATGCGATGTAATTGTGCTCATCACCAAAATGAAGCCAGTGACGTGCTTTTCCATACCACTCACCGTGGCCTTCACTACGTATTTTCCAATGTGGAAATGCAGCTTTATAGAAATGTAATGATTTCTCCATGTTAGAGATAACGATATTTACGTGTTCTAGTCTCATGTTTTTCTCCCTACTTGTTATTCATGGTGTTATTTATTAACTCGATAATTTTGTCTAACCAATCTTGATTCAGTGTCTGTGTAGGCATCATCTTCGCGTCCTCCACTATGAGTTGCGATAACTTTAAAAGCTCAAGTTAGCTTTAGGTAAAGGGCTTTTTTTACTTTTTTGACCTCTTAAAGGCGGCGTGTAAATCCGTCCCAAGAGGTACGATCTGCTAAATGTAGGTAGTTCTTAAATGGAGAGTTACGATATGCTTGATAGAACAAAGGGATCGGGCGATGAAATGTCCGAATTTAGACGAAGGTAAATAAGTTAATGAAAGCAATTTCTGTATTAGGTGTGATGGTCGTGTTATTGGCAAGCTTTGGTGTAAGTTCACAATCAGCCCCCGTTACATTTAGTGAAGTAGTCAAAAGTACCAAAAGCTGGGATGGCAGCGAGTTACCACCATACCCAGAGGGAAAGCCTGAAATTACTATTTTAAAAGTCACGATCCCTGTTGGTGCTAGTGTTGTGGAACATAAACACCCTGTAATTAATGCGGGGGTGATGCTCTCGGGTGAATTAACAGTCACATCGCAAGAGGGGAAAGTGCTAAAGTTAAAAGCGGGCGATCCGATTGTTGAGCTTGTGGAACAATGGCATACCGGCAAAAATGTGGGCACTGAGCCTGTAGAAATCATGGTATTTTATGCGGGTGTGGAAGGTCAGCCATTAAGCATTAAGCACACTGACTAGTGTGCTTGTACTGTTGGTGTGACAATTGGCTTATTACTTTTGCCAAAAAGGCAGTTGGGGTTTGCTTTTCCTTGCAGCTTCCAGCGCAACAGGTTTAAAAGAGTGAGCAGGACTAATTTTTGATGTGAGTGAGTACCTAAATATGAAGCAGGGACTTGACCTAGTGCGCTGTTAAGATGAACAGCACCTTTTACCGGCCCAACTTTTACCTCCAATTGCTCATCGCTGATAAAGTTATGGATCAAGCCAATGAAGGGCCATCCTGCACCTAATGTATTGCCTATGGGTGTGTTACAACATTGTGCATACCAGCGAAATAAACCAGATTCAGATAAACGTAAACACGCCACATGTTCAAGCCCACTGAGGATCTTAAAATCTCCAATGGGTACTTGCACTATTCGTGTGCCGCCATATTCATCTAGTACACTTTTCGAACCATCTAGCACATGTGCAAATTTTTGACAATCCTTGCAGTAACAACGCAGGTGATTTGAACGAGTAACACTCGTATTTTCGACATGTGCGTGAATATTGCCACATTGACAGTGAAGAGATAACGAAGAAGTGGTATTTGCCATTATATTTTCCGTAACTTGGCTGATGATTCTGGTGTTTTGATGAAAACCCTACTTTTTAGGTTTTATCATATCATTATGCGTTAATAAACAGCCTATAACACGAGTATGATATTTATTATAAATTACTGTGGTATTATACAGTGTATTTAAATGTATCGCGCTTAGAATAGAGTGCGAGCGTGATTAAGGAAGATATTCACATTGCAACTTTTAGACTATTTAAATGATTCATTTTTAACCTTATCGCAATTGCTTAGCAATTCCCATGTCAGTGAAACACAACTAAGGCAATACCAAGCTCAAGGTGTAATGCCTAAGGCTTCCTACCGATTGAAACTAACCGTGAATTGCGATTCATTTTTTGGTCCTCATGAGCAGAATGACGAAGTTGAATATTATGCAAAAGGCTACACATATTGGCTTGGAACATTGCAGCCGATGTCATCTATTGAAAGTGCTTTTGAGTTATTCTCTTCGCGTTATGAGCAAAAAATCCAAGAATTAAAGCTGCTGGAATATCGTTGTCAAGATCCCAAACTTAACGGTGAGTTAAAGGCACATATTAAGTCGGAATGGCTGCACTTTTTGTCGGGCACTTATGGCCTTTGTACTCGCTCAGGCTTACCTGAAGATATTGCAGCTAAAGAGTTGGCAATAGCACAAATTAATGAATTAACGACGTTTGAATATCTTGATAAAGTACAAATTCTAGCGTTAAAAAAGGCCGTAGATTTGTTAGATGCTGTCAGTTCACAATTTGCACCGCACGAGCGCTCATGCAGTTCTCGCCATCGTTTAATTGATGAAATGAGGCGACGGTATCAACTTGAAGCAAGAAAAAGTTAAATTGTGAATTGAATGTAATTAATTTGTGTTTTAAAATTCGCGACAAAGGAATGTTTTTACTCGGGCTTTATTTATCCTGCCAATAGCCGCCCGAGTATGATGTATAAAGCCATCAGGAGTGTCGGCTACTATGTTTAATAAGAATCCCAATAAAAAACCGTCGTTTAAAATCACCTTGCTTGTAGGTGCTTTAACCACCTTATTATGTGCCTGTGGTGGCAGCGATAGCGCTAGCCCTGTTAAAGAAACTGAGAATAAAAATCCGACTGTGGTGATAACAGGCACATCTGATGTTGAGTCTGGTACTGAAGTGCGTTTAACCAGCACCGCGAGTGACCCCGATGGCAGTATTATCAGTTATCAATGGTCACAAAAGTCAGGGGATATGGTGTTTATGCGCGATAAAGATCAAGCGAATACCACTTTTACCGCACCAGTTGTAGACACAGACACCACCTTAGAGTTTGAACTGGTAGTAACCGATGATAAAGGCGCAAAAGCGACGGATACGGTTAGCATCAAAGTCAAAGGGGCAGTTCAGGTGTCGAGTCATTACGACAGCTGTAACGAACCCTTGGCTTTAAATGTTTTTAAAGTGCGTAACGACACTCTGAGCTTTGGCGCTCTCCTTGCGCTTAAACAGTGGTTGTGTAGCGCGCCAAAGTTCAATAACGCCGAGTTTGCACAGCAGGTTATGACGACATTGTCGCTTGAAGGTAATGAGCAAGATGTTGAGCAGTGGAAAACCGCATATTGTTCTGATGATGATAAAGCGTTTGGTGGTAGCAAGTCTGCCCATGAATTACTTCAGTCGGCAGAAAAAGATGCCGTGGCGAATTGGTCCAGCTGTATTGCGCAACAACAAGCACTGTCATGCTACATGATGGAGGATATAAAGTTACAAGATAGGGAGCTGTATTTAAAATATGGACTTAAACAGGGCAGCAGCCGTTTAATCAACGCTGACATTGTGGCCTCTAATTTATCAACAGTGACCGCGCTTCCCACCACATTAGAAAATAATGGCACTGATATTGTTATAAAACAGCAAGACGCATTGAGTGAAGCTTATTTTGAACTCAGCGGTATGCTGGATAACGACAATGTGTCGTGTACTTATACAAAGCAACCTGTCCATTCTTATGGTGCTGAGTTATGTGAAGTACAAAGATTACGAGCGTTAGAACTAGGCAAAATATCTGAGCGTGAATACATGGGATATAAGGAACAAAATTTTGTTCCTTTATTAGAAGATGGCAAAGCAAAAGCAGTCAAGTGTGTTTTGTAGAGAAACTTAAATGTATAAAGGGGCCACACAATGGGACCCCTAAAATTTCACTAAAAAATACCGGAGTAACCTTGTTCAGTCATGGCTTGGGCATGTTGCTTTAACTTAACAAGGAAGTAGTTCCAAAATGAATAACTCAATAGAACCGTATAAATTTTCGTTACTTGCCGTGACATTTATCACTTTGCTATCGGCTTGCGGTGGTGGCAGTGATAACAGCAGTCCCATTAAAAAAGTTGAAAATAAACGCCCGACTGTGCTGATAACAGGCGCACCTGACGTTGAGTCTGGCACCGAAGTGCGTTTAACCAGCAACGCGAGCGACCCCGATGGCAGCATTGCCAGTTATCAATGGTCACAAAAATCAGGCGAAATGGTGTTTATGCGCGATAAAGATCAAGCGAATACCACTTTTACCGCACCAGTTGTAGACACAGACACCACGCTAGAGTTTGAACTGGTGGTAACCGATAACAAAGGCGCGAAAGCAACGGATACGGTGAGCGTCAAAGTCAAAGGGGCAGTTCAGGTGTCGAGTTATTACGACAGTTGTAACGAGTCTTTGGCTTTAAATGTTTTTAAAGTGCGTAACGAAACTCTGAGCTTTTGGTCCCTCCATGCGCTTAAAGGGTGGTTCTGCAGTGCGCCAAAGTTCAATAACGCCGAGTTTGCACAACAGGTTATGACGACATTGTCGCTTGAAGGTAATGAGCAAGATGTTGAGCAGTGGAAAACCACACATTGCTCTGATGGTGATAGAGCGTTTGGTAGTAGCAAGTCTGCCCATGAATTACTTCAGTCGGCAGAAAAAGATGCCGTGGCGAATTGGTCCAGCTGTATTGCACAACAGCAAGCACTGTCATGCTACATGATACGGGATTCAAAGTTAGAATTTGGGGAGCGGTATTTAAAATATGGTTTTAAGCCAGGCAGTAGCCGTTTAGTCAACGCAGACATTGTGGCCACCAACCTATCAACAGTGACCGCGCTTCCCACCACATTAGAAAATAATGGCACTGATATTGTTATAAAACAGCAAGACGTACTGAGTGAAGCCTCTTTCGAACTCAGCGGTATGCTGGATAACGACAATGTGTCATGTACTTATACAAAGCAACCTATCCATTCTCATGGCGCTGAACTATGCGAAGTACAAAGATTACGAGCGCTAGAACAAGGTAAAATATCTGAGCGTGAATACATCGCTTTGAAAGAAACCGATGATGTTCCCTTACTTGATGGCACAGAGCGTCTACTCAAGTGCGACTTATAGAGAAGCCTAAATTAATAAAAGGGCACACGATTTTGGTGCGCCCCTAATTTTGTACAAAAAATACAGGAGTAACCTTGTTCAGCCATGGCTTGGGCATGTTGCTTTAATTTAACAAGGACTTGGTTCTAAAATGAACAACTCAATAAAACCTTATAAATTTTCGTTACTTACCGTGACGCTCATCACCTTGCTATCGGCCTGTGGCGGCAGTGGCGATAACAATACTACTGTTAAAGAAACTGAGAATAAACACCCGACTGTGGTGATAACAGGTATATCTGAGGTTGAATCGGGCACAGAAGTGCGTTTAACCAGCACAGCGAGCGATCCTGATGGCAGTATTGTTAGCTATCAATGGTCACAAAAGTCAGGCGATATGGTGTTTATGCGCGATAAAGATCAAGCGAATACCACGTTTACCGCACCAGTTGTAGACACAGACACCACACTAGAGTTTGAACTGGTGGTGACCGATAACAAAGGCGCGAAAGCAACGGATACGGTGAGTGTCAAAGTTAAAGGGGCCGTTCAAACACAGAGCCGTTATGCTAGTTGCAACGTTGAATTGGCAAGTAGTGTGTTGGAGACCTATCAACAAACGATGAACTTTGAGTCGAAAATTGCGCTGAAAAAATGGCTATGTAGTGCGCCTGTACAAGAGGGGGATGCGCTTGCAAAAAATGTGCGTGATATATTCTCGCTAGAGGTTAACGATGCAAAACTGAATGGCTGGAAGTCAACCCATTGTTCGGATGAAGACCGCGATTTTGAAGGCAGTAAGTCATCTCATGTTTTACTACAAAACGCCAATGAAAGCGCCTCGACCTCATGGACACAATGTATGCAAAATACCAACGCGCTTGCATGCTACGCCACGCAGGCTGATCGAACTCTCTCCCACAACGCAAGTTCAATTGTGTTTAAAATAGATGTCAAAGCAGAGGGCGGTAAATTACTTAACGCGAATGTTGTGACAACTAACTTAACAGCAGTTGATAGCGTACCAAATGCTTTAGAGACGGGTGAAACGGATCTGCATTTTAAGGTGGATGATGTTACCAGTGAGTCGCACTTTGAGCTAACTGGCAATACTAATAATGAAAATGTGTCTTGCACTTACAGCGTACCAACAAAACCCACTATCGACGCAAGCGCTTGTGAAGTGTTCCGTGCACAATCTTTAGCGCAAGGTAAGCTTTCACAACGAGAATATGATTATTTGAAGGAAAGCGAACAGGTGCCGCTATTCAGCTCTAAAAATGGCACACTGATTGGCAACTATTCCTGCTCACTTTATAGCAACTAATATTCAGCATTAACACCTAATCATTAAAAGGGCACAGTGGCGCGGAGCGCTCACAGTGCCTATAAGTGTTTAGCGTATTAGTGATTCAGGCAGACTATCGCGCAGCGCTAAGCGTTGTCCCATTTCTTGTTCACCACTAGGTGCTAAATAGCCTGATAAAAACCCTTGTGTGACAACGAGCTGGTTTTTACCTTCGCGTTTGGCATCAAGCGTGTTGATTTGCGTGTTGTATAACTGTGCCTTAGCGATTGATGTAGCAACTGAGGCGATGTTATCAAGCGACCCATCTTGTGCGATTAACGCATCTTGTGTGTTGAGATACTGAGCATTTTTCAAAATACCACTTGAAAGTAGTAATGGGTGGTCTTGAGTCACCGTAAGGGTTTTGCCGCTTTGGGTGTGAATAGTGACTACATTGACTTGTTGCACTTGTGCTTTTTTCGCGTCAATAGATACAGTTTCTTCACGATAGTGTAGGTTGTCTAGCGTTGCCTCTTCATCCACCACAACTAGCTGCCGCACTTGTTGGGTATAGGCGTCAAAAACGGATAGTTCGCCGGGAGCGAATAGAAGCTTAGCTGCTAGATTACCACTGGTTGACACACACTCAACAGTTGGTGAGTAACCAAAGGTATTACAGGGGGCCATTTTGATTCTAGGCGCAGCAAACCAATCAGAAAAGTTCTGTCCCTTAGTAAAAACAGGGTAAGTAAGACGTGTGCGGAAGTTTCCATAGTCGTCATTAACATACCAGTCATAAGTTCTTCGGCTGATAAGACTACATCGTAAAGCCCAATTATTTCTACTCAGGGCCTCAAAGAAGTTGAGTGAGTCTTTTGCGCAAAGTTGTTTAATATCTACTAGATCGGATGCTAGAGCATAGTCACTCAATATAAGTAATGAAGCTGTAGCTATAACAAAGCTTTTTTTTATCATAATCAATTCCTTGATTGTTTAGATGGGTTGGAAGGTATAAATACCGTATTTGTTTTATACTTAAATTTAATCGTGAGTAGGGTGAAGTTGCTGCTCCCCAATCATTGTTGCCTGAGACCTCCACCAAGGTGAATGCAGTGATGGCAAGTAACAAATCATCCCAACTCAAATAAAAGCACTATGACTCATCACAGTCACAATGCGTTAAGTGTATTTAGCGCAGTAGCGAGTCAGGCAGATTATCGCGTAGTGCTAAGCGTTGTCCCATTTCTTGTTCACCACTAGGTGCTAAATAGCCTGATAAAAACCCTTGTGTGACAACGAGCTGGTTTTTACCTCCGCGTTTGGCATCAAGCGTGTTGATTTGCGTGTTGTACAACTGTGCTTTGATGGTTGATGTGGTGACTGAGGCGATGTTATCCAAAGAGCCATCTTGCGCGATTAACGCATCTTTTATACTGAGATACTGGGCGTTTTTCAAAATACCATTTGAAAGTAGCAATGGGTGGTCTTGAGTCACAGTGAGGGTTTTCCCGCTTTGGGTTTGAATAGTGAGCACATCGACTTGCTGCACTTGTGCTTTTTTGGCGTTAATTGCGACGTTTTCTTCACGATAATGTAGGTTGTCTAACGTTGCCTCCTCATCCACTACAACCAACTGTTGTACTTGCTGGGTATACGCGTCATAAACCGACAAATCACCAGTAGTGAACAGGAGTTGTGCATTATCAAAACCACTGGTTGATAAACAACTATATGTTTGGTGATGACCATATTTATCACATTTAGCCATTTTTACTCTTGGGGCAGCGAACCAGTCGTCAAAATTACCTGGTTTTGAATATGTGGGGTAATAAGGGCGGGAGCGTCTATTACCATAATCGTCTTGGGTGTAGAAATTATAGGTTCTAGAACTCATATATTTACACCTTAAGGACCAATCATTTCTGCCCAGTGCTTCAAAAGGGGTAAGGGAGTCTTGTATTTCACATCGCTTGTAAAGTTTTATTGGGTCTGTTCCGAATGCTAAAGCGGCATTGCCGAATATAAGTAGTGAAGTTACTGTAATAGAAACAAAGCTTTTTTTTATCATAATCAAGTCCTTGATTGTTGTTTAGGGTTGTAAAAGGTACAAATGTTTCATGTTATTTGTACCTGGATATTGTTATTCTGCGGGGTTAAGTCGCTTTCATTCAGCTTTGGTCAGCTCTGTATTGAATAAGTATATGTAGCTGTAGCAAGTAACGGTTCACCCTACGCGTAAGTAAAGTTCGTAAATGTGCTGAACTCATTAATGCTCTGGGACGCTATTTGTATAGCTAAGCGTTTTCATACTTTCTCCACGATAATGTAGGTTGTCTAACTCCTTTTCATCCACCACAAGCCGTTGTTGCATTGGCTGGTTATAGGCGTCTAAATAGGGGAGTTCACCAGAGGCCAACGGGAGTTGGGCATTAAGATGATTAGAACTAACGGTACAATAAACTCGTTGAGAGTATCCAAAGGTATTACATGGTGCCATTTTTATTCTAGGCGCAGCAAACCAGTCTTCAAAGTCATATCCCTTGGTAAAAACTGGGTAGCTAGGACGCAAGCGTCGATCACCTTCGTTGTTAAAAAGGTAAAATTCATATGTTCGGCGGCTGATATGCCCACACCGTAAAGCCCAGTCATTTCTAGCCAGGGCTTCAAAAAAGTTGAGAGAGTCAGTTTCACAAAGCTTTTTTATTCTGCTAGATGCAGAGTCTGCATATGATAGGTTGCAAATAATGGCCAATGAAGTAGCAAGTAATATTGGGTTATATTTTTTCATCATAGTTCAGTCCTTGATTATTGTTTTGGAAAAAGCATGAATGATTAACGAAGTAACTGTTCAGGCACGTTATCGCGCAGTGCTAAGCGTTGTCCCATTTCTTGCTCACCACTAGGCGCTAAATAGCCGGATAAAAACCCTTGTGTGACAACGAGCTGGTTTTTACCTTCGTGTTTGGCATCAAGTGTGTTGATTTGTGTGTTGTACAACTGTGCTGTAACGGTTGATGTGCTTAATGAGGCGATGTTATCCAAAGAGCCATCTTGTGCGATTAACGCATCTTTTATGCTGAGGTACTGGGCGTTTTTCAAAATACCATTGGAAAGTAGCAGTGGGTGGTCTTGAGTCACCGTGAGGGTTTTACCGCTTTGGGTGTGAATGGTTACCATATCGACTTGTTGCACTTGTGCTTTCGTGGCGTCAATTGAGATGTCTTCTTCTCGATAATGGATGTTGTCTAGCGTCGCTTCATCGTCTACTACAATGAGCTGTTGTACTTGCTGGGTATAGGCGTCGAAAACGGATAGCCTTCCAGGCGCGAACAATAACTGGGCTGCAGCAAATGCATTACTTGACGTACAGCCGTGGGTTTTGGTGTAACCATAAAGTTCACAACTGGCCATTTTTCGTCTTGGCGCTGAAAACCAATCATTGAGGTTGCCTGGCTTAGAGTAAGTTCGATACATTATCTGCCGGCGCATATTTCCAACATCGTCGAATAAATAATAGTCGTACGTTCTTTTTGAAATATAGCCACATCGCAACGACCAATCATTTCGTCCCAACGCTTCGAAAAAAGTCAACTTATCAGCATTGCAGCGCTTTACGATATCTTCGTCACCTTGGGCATATGCATGATTACAAAGTGCGACTAAAAGTGAGGCAAATACAGAAGGGTATAATATTGATTTCATTTGTACTCCTAATTTTTTAATAGACAGTGACTCTGATTGATTCCACCACTGTCCAAAGCGCTATGCCTATGTTTAGTAACGTTCACATGGTGTTGGATATACGGGTCTTGGTGGGTATTCAGGTCGGCCTGGACATGGTTCAGGATCTGGGATTTCGAATATTTTTGATTTACAGATCACATGTTTAGTATATTGCCCTAGATTGCAACTTGCTCCTTTGGCTGTGGGCGCTGAGTATCTTAGCGTTGGGCTACTTGGGTTGTAATAAGCATTATAATATTTAGCAAGTCTAGCCCTACCATTATCATCAGTCATATAATAATCATAGGTCCTCTTAGAGATATGCCCACAGTTATAGGCCCAACTGTTTCTTCCCACTGCACTAAAATATGAGAGGTCGTCATTACGGCAAATTGATGCTGCTTGATCCATTGTGATGGCATAAGTAGGGTTACTCATGGCTAGTAGAGTTATCATTACGGCACTTGGTATTTTTAATATAAATATACTGTTTTTCATTTTTTATTCGCTCATTTTTTATTTTTGATTAGAAGCTAATTTTGGATCCAGTTCTATATGTTTTTTGGAGTGAATAGTTATTAAAAATGTTTTTCATATGCTTTTCATTAACATTATTTAGAGAGTTACCCACTATTTTAAATGTGCCATCTTTTCCATATAAAGGTCGGTCTATTTTGAAGATAATACCGTCTAAAAATTCATCTGAGTAATTAGGGAGTGATGCTAAGTCGTTTTCCGGATCTGGGCCGGGTTCAATACCCACGCCAGGGAAGTTTTGTGCATCTGATTTACAAGTGACGTTTTTAACATTCGTTGGGATTGTGCAGCGAGCTGGGGCTGAACGTGAAGAAGTCGGCGCCATAAACTTCTTGCTAGGCTCGTTCACATAATAATAAGCATTATAAATGACTCTAAATCGAGTGAAGCCTGCGTCTGAATATTTATAATATCGGTAAGTTCTGAGTGTCATGTGCCCACAGTAGAATTCCCATGCGTTTCTGCCAATAGCTTGATCGCGATATAGTACATCGTTTTCGCAAACCTGTTCAGCTTGTTGCATTGTTAATGCATACGAAACGTTATAGGAAAATATAAATGAAGAGATAAATATGGTTTTTATTGTTGTTCTTAAGGTCATTTTATTAATTCTATTTATAGTTTTAAGTTAATGTTTGGTAGTTTATTTTGTGATTTTTAATTAGCTAGTCCAGGTTTTTATGGGTATATATTAGGTCGCGTTTGTAAGTTATTTAATGTGTTATGGAGCAAGCCAGAGTACGTGTGGTAACCTGGTCCCGTATATGAAGGCTTAAATGAACTGCACACGATGCTTTCGGTAAATTCTCTAAGATCGCAACTCGCATTTGCATTCGTCGGAGCTCTAAACTCGAGAAGGTTACTCGGGTTGTAATACGAGCGGTAGAGTACAGCGAGTCGAAGTCGACCCTCATCGTCAACTGTGTGGTAACGCTTATCTCTTTCAGAAATACGATTGCAAGCGAGGTCCCAGTTATTTCGACCCCATGCTTGTGCATGAAGTAACATATCGTTTCGGCAAATTTCCTTATACTGCTCTGCAGTTAGCGAATAGGTATTATGGCTGAACGTAATGAGAGCTGATGCTAAAATAGTACTGATAATAATTGCTATATTATTCATTTTAAATCCATTTAAAAAGGTGCAATATAAATTGCACCATAAACTATATTAGTTGTAATCAGCACAACTATAATAACCAATCATTGTGTTTGTTCGACTAGAGAATAATGGAACTTGGCTAGTCGCTTTTAGATATTCATAATCATAAGCGGTGATTTTGTTCTCGATAAATGATTGTAATCTAAAATCCTCACAGCGTTGCAATTGATCTCTAGGTAAAGCAGTGTCAGCCAAAACAGTACATGTTAGTGCTTCGGTATACTGGTTGTCTGCGCCTAGGCTACAGTCTGCACGTGCATTTGTTGGTGCTCTAAACCAACTATAGAAATCATAAGGCACATGATAGCTATTGTAATTTGGCGTATCTTTTAATGAGCCATCATTGTTATACATATAATCATTATATGTCGCGCGACTAATATGGCCGCATTGGCGAGCCCAATCGTTACGAGCTTTCGCTTGCGAAGCCGTTAGTTTATCGTCTAGTTGACAGCGTTTATCTTTTCTTGAGATATTTGCATCAGCATTAAAGCATAATGCGAGTAAACCCATTAATGTAATAACCTTGACTTTCATTATCCTTCCTTAATTTTCTTAAGTCTTTGTGCTAGTTTGAGTGCATTACTACTGAGCTGCTCAGCCTTTACTAGCGCGAGTTGATCAACATATTCTACAAATTTTGCTTGTTTATCAGTGTAAGTCGCATTTGTTTTATAAGATTCCCATGCTTCTTTGTGATAAACAGCTAACACCATGCCCAATTCGACTTTGTCACCTATCAGTGAACGCTTTAAATCAAGGTCTTGCTCTGCTTTTACGTTGTCATGATAAAGCGCATCCAAGGCAAGTTGTTTTGCATTGTCTAGCTGGGGTGAATTGTATTTGCCAACAAGTACTGTCGTAAGATACTCAATAGCGTCTAGACGTTGTCTTTCTTGAACGAGATCCAGCTCCTTCTCATTCACATCTTTGAGTAAAATCTTGCGGCTAGCCTCAACGAGTTTTGTCTCATACATCAATTGGGCAAGTCTGTCTTTGTCAGCAATACTCATGAGTGGCTTGTTCGATAACTCCATAAATTCTTTAAATTCAGGAGTGACCTTTCTCCATTCAAGTTTATTTTCTTCAATACGGTTTTCACGGATCGTGGTGTCAACCTCATCGCCTGCAACTTCATTATTCAGAGCAAGTGCAGCAGTGGTGTCAGATGTAGACGGCGATTGTGCCACTGTTAACGACTCTGCTTTTTGCACGTTGTTTGGTGTTGAGACCGTATCCGGCGAAACGTCTGTTTCACTACCACTTTTGCCAACGAGAGCAAAAATGACGAGTGCAACAACTGCAACTGCTAATACCTTTACGAGTGATTTCAATGTAACCTCCAATCTAATGAGCAGGCCGAGGCCTGCTCTGATTCAATTAGATCAAATCACTTGGTAGGCTATCGCGTAACAATAATCTGTTTACGTGATTAGCACCGGTATTTTGGTAGTACATTGAGCCAGAAAGGAAGCCTTGTGCTACTACGATTTGACCATTTAGGATCACACCTTCTTCACCGTCTGAATCAGGACGAACGTTGTAAACTTTACCGAAGAACTCGATTTCTTCGATTGATGTGATTTCATCAAAGTCACCGTTTTCAGCAATCAAAGCATCACCGATTTGAATGTCTTCAGCATTTTTCATATGACCTGTAGACAAGATCAATGGGTGGTTCAGAGTTACTTTGATTGAACCGCCATTTTTAGTTTTGATCTCAAGGATACGGTGTACAACGTCTTTGATTGACTCACTGTAAGCGTCAACATTACGTACTGTGTAAGAGATGTTATCTAGGTTTGCGTCGTCATCGAGTGTAACGATGCGGCTTACACGACGAGAGAATGCGTCAAAGATAGCCAACTCGCCTTCTGCGAATAGTAGCTTTTGATCAGGTGTATAACATGAAGAAAGACACGTGATCATTGATGTGTAACCGTTTAGGTTACATGATGCACCTTTAGCCGTTGGTGCACGGAACCAATCGTCAAAGTTACCAGGCTTATAGAAGCTTGGGTAATATACGCGAGAGCGGCGGTTACCCCAGTCATCATTAATGTTGTAGTCGTATGTACGAGCAGAAATGTGCTTACATTGTAGCGCCCAGTCGTTACGGCCAATACCATGGCTTGTGTTGATTGAATCGTCTTCACAACGTTGCTCGATACGAACAGGGTCTAGAGCAAACGCAAAATCAGATACTAGAACTAATGCTGCAGAAGCAGTTAATAATTTAAGTTTCATCTTAAAAGTCCTTTTTAGTTAGTGAATAGTGAACAAGAGTAGTTACCAATTAAACCACCGTGACGGCTGCTAAATAGTGGTACTAGGTCATAATCACGTAGGTAGTTGTAGTCATAAGCTGAGATCTTGCCTTGTGATAGAGATTGCTTTCTGAATACTTCACATGCGTCTGCATCAATAGTGGCTTTCTTGGGTACAGTGTAAGAACAAGACACGTTCTTATAGTCAGTATTACCATTTAAGTCGAAGTAAGCTTCTCTGCTTTTATCGTTAATGGTATATCTGATGTTCGCTTCACCCGGCCATAGTTCTGTAGGTACACGGTTTACCGCGGTCATGTTAGTTCCCACGATATCTGTGTTTTGAACATTACCACTACCGTATTTTACATCGATCTTCATAAGTAAAGAGTCGTGCGTTTCTTTAGCGTAGCAAGATAGTGTATTGTTGTTCTTGTTCTGCATACACTGAGACCAAGCGTTTACGATAGTATCACTCGCTTTTTGAATAAGAACGTGTGAAGCTTTACTTCCCTCATATGACATATCGTCTTGAGAACAGTGCTCTTTTTTCCACTCTTTGACGTTACCGCCGCCACCACCTAGAGAGAAGATACCGATCACGTCTAAAGATAGGTTACCGCCTGCATCACCTTTGCTGTACTCAGAGCTACATACCCACTTTTTAAGTGCAATTTTAGACTCAAAGTTCATGGTTTCTTCGTAGTTATCGAATACACCGCCAGCTAGAATAGCATTACAGCTCTCATATTGATCTGCCGCTTGTGCAGAGATTGATGCTGCTACAGAAGATAATAAAAGTGGTAAAATATAACGTTTGTTTTTCACGATTAATTTCCATTTATAAAGTTAAAATTCAAATGTCGTACATCTTTTTTATTTTAATGCCGACATCCTTGATTTCCTTGTTGTCTTTTCTGTCGGATTATAATCTTTTTTGTTGGTTTATAATCTTTAGAAAAAGCCAACGTTTAAGATGGTAACTATGTGTTTTTGTTTTGGCAACATGGTTTTTTTAATGTTTTTATGTTTGTTTTGTTTTTTAATATTTTTATATGGTTGCTTTTTCTTCTTGCTTTTTGCAATATTGTGATTTATGGGGTTTTTTGATTTTCAGTTGGTTGGTTTTTTTGATTATTTTTTATTGTTGTTATTTTTGCGTTATTTGACTTTCTTGTTTTTTGAACTTCTTTGTTTATAAAATTGGAAGTAAAAAGCAACTATTTTTTTTGGTTTTTTCTCGTTTACTTATTCTGTATTGTTTTTTTGTCTAAGTGATGGTTTATTTGTGCGGTGTAAAGGCTGTTTATGTTTCAGTTTTATTTTTCATTGGTTTTTTAATGGGGTTTTTTAAGGGGGGTATATTGAGTTAAACTCTATTGGTGTGGCGTGGGTTTTGAAATGAAGCTTTAAAAATGTCATTTTTAAAGATAATGATAGGTACGGTTTATAAAAAATTATCTACAAACCTTTTGCCAACTTTTTGAAGTTGATTCGTCATATTTTTATTTATAAGAATCTTTGAATGGGGCTGTAGGTTAGATTTATCATAGATAAGCCCAGTAAATGCTTACGTCGCTCATTTAATAAGATGAGATCCTAAAACAAGCTGAGAATGACCAAATTGGCTCGACTTTGAGATCAAGTAGAATGATAACAGTAGTCAGAAAAACCTTTTGCCATTCCAATGAAAGTTAGGATCTCCTAAACGATTTGCATTGAGCAAGTGGTGGGTTTATCACCTTCTTACATCAAACTAAATCAAATCATCGGGTATGTTATCACGTAGTAAGTACTTGTTTACGTGGTTTAATCCGGTATTTTGGTAGTACATAGATCCTGATAAGAAGCCTTGTGCTACAACAATTTGACCATTCAAAATAACGCTATGTTCACCATTTGAATTTGGTTCTACATTATAGACCTTTCCGAAGAACTCGATTTCTTCAATTGAAGTGATTTCGTCAAAGTCACCGCTCTCAGCGATTAGTGAGTCGCCAATTTGAATGTCTTCGGCGTTTCTCATTTGCCCTGTAGATAAAATCAGAGGGTGATTTGGTGTGACTTTTAAAGAACCACCACTTTTTGTTTTGATGACTAAGATATCATGCATTACATCAACAAGAGATTCACTATATGCGTTAAGATCCCTTACCGTATAAGTAATATTATTGAGGCTTGCGTCATCGCCTAAAGTAACAATCTTACTTACCTTTCTTGTGAAGGCATCAAAAATTGCAAGCTCCCCTTCTGCGAACAATAGTTTTTGATCTGGTGTATAGCAAGATGCCTCACACTCCACGCGGGCGAAGTAGCCACTTTTTATAGTGCAAGAAGCATTTTTTGTGGTTGGCGCGATCCACCCCTGATTATAATCCCACCCTTTTATAAATGTTAAATAAGTAGGTCTCGTTCGTTGATTTCCATAATCATCAATCATATAAAAATTATGAGTTCTTGCAGAAATAACCCCACACCTTAGAGACCAATCGTTGCGGCCCTTAGCTTGAGCAACATTGAGAGAGTCAGATTCACATCTTTTTTTAATACCTACCATGTTGGCTTCGGCTACCATGCTCGTCAAAAGCATTGTTGTTGCTGATAATACAAATAGCTTTAATTTCATCTTAATTTCCTTATTGTATGAAGATTTCACAGGCAAACATGCCTATAAGGCGACCATCCACATAATCGAACAAAGGCACCTTGTTATGTTCTTTCATAAATTCGTATTCACGTACTGAGATTTTTTCTTGTACTAAAGATTGCTTGCGGAAGACTTCGCATGCAGCTCTTTCAATTGTGGGTCGAGAAGGAACTGAATAGGAGCAAGACACAGGTCCATTATCATTGCTACCAATTATTTCAAAATATGATCCAACGTTTTTATCATCGATTTGATAGCGAATGCTGGTGACACCTTGCTCAACGGTGTTTGGTGTATCAGCTTCTGGCGTGAGGTTATTCGTACGAGTCGTGACATCTACTAAGCCGCCAGCAATAGACTTTGCATTAATATTCATGACAAGTACGTCACCAGCTTGCTCAGCATGACATGTAAGCGATGTGCTGTTTACGTCTTGCATACATTGAGACCATGCAGACACTGTGCTTATACTTGCTGATTGAATTAACGCATGGGTTGCTTGACTGCCCTCGTATGCGCTGTCGTCAGCTGAACAATTGTTTGCTTTCCATTTGTTCAGGCCGCCAACATGACCATCTACAGAAAAAATACGAGCGACGTCTTTCGCTAAATTTCGAGCTGAATCATCTGAGCTAAAATCAGAACTGCATACCCACTTCTTTAGTGCGATTTTTGTTCTGAATTCCATCGTGTTTTCGT
Organism: Pseudoalteromonas sp. ABE4_541; assembly: GCF_056312285.1. Lineage (NCBI taxonomy): Bacteria > Pseudomonadati > Pseudomonadota > Gammaproteobacteria > Alteromonadales > Pseudoalteromonadaceae > Pseudoalteromonas > Pseudoalteromonas sp. ABE4_541. The sequence continues at coordinate 136,660 of NZ_JBSVEM010000003.1, read as the reverse complement.
AAACATTCAAAGCATTATGAGCGAGAATTGCGCTACAGCTCTCGTATTGTTCGGTAGCCGATGCTTGAATTGAAGCCGCAGCACAAGTTAGCGCAAACGGAATAATATAGCATTTGTTTTTCACTTTTAATTTCCATTTAAATAATTAAATAAAATGCCTTAACTATTTTATTTTTAGTTTCGACATCCTTGATTATAAAGTTGGGTTTTTGTTTTTATAACATACAAAGTCCACCCAACTGTTTCGATGTTAACCACTAGTATCTGAATTGGCAACATCGTGTTTTTTGTGTTTCTCCTCCATTATTTCGATTTTTATTTTAAATCTTTTTGTTGGTTTTTTTGATGTTTTTGCAATGTTGTGGTTTTTTGGTGATTTATTTTTTTAAGTTGCTGATAGGTTGGGATATTTTTTAATGTTTTTATTTTTTGTTTAATATTATTTATCTCGACTGCATGCTTTTTATTTATACTGATTAAACAATAATTTTTTAAAATGGAGTGAACTTTTTTGTTCTCTCCATTGAGGCGAGTGTTGAACGGCTATGTACGCAGTAATTGGACAAACTTGTTCAAGTCTTGTTCGTTGTAAGTAAAGCCATCACGACAGTTAGCATGAAGTATTGAGGCATTATCCATGTCAAAATAGTCAAAAAGCTTTACAAAGAAACCTTCTAGAATAGGACACATTTGGGGTTGTGAAGAGGTAGTAATTACAAAACCTCGCTTATTCTTTAAGCCTTTACCAATGGGTTTAACTTGTGGGTTTTCAGTTAATTCGGTCATACGGTCAATAAAGCGTTTCATATTTGAAGTAACGCTGTGCCAGTAATTTGGAGATGCGAAAATGATATTTTGTGCCCAGTCAAGTGTTTCAGCAATGGCATAGAAGTCATCATATGGATAGTCATTCGCGTAGTTATAATCTTGATAGGTAAGCTTATCTAGCTCAATGACTTTTACTTTGCCCTCATCAAGCTGCGTTTGAACCTGCCGTAAGAGTTTATAAGTATTACCTTGTTGGTCGGCGCTTGAAAATAAAATAACAGTGTTTTGCATATTGTACTCCTTTGAATATGCAAGCAAGGTTAAAAGCTTAAGCTAGGTTGAGGTAAAGAGCTGTTTTATTTTTTCAAAAATTAATAGGGACAAGTTTTAAATCTATTCACCAGATCAACGAGGTATGTTTTACTTGTTAGTAGGTGTTAAAAATGAAAACTAAGGCTCAAATGCTCAGAATTACATTAGAACAATGGCGCATGTTTCGCATGGTGGCAGAACATGGTGGCTTCAACCAAGCAGCTGAAAAAATTCATAAAAGCCAGTCGAGTATTCATAATGCAGTGAGCAAGATTGAGCAGTCGCTCGGTGTAAAAGTCTTTTTCGTTGAAGGGAGAAAAACCAAGCTAACGCCATCGGGTGAAATGTTGTTAAGGCGTGCTAATTATTTATTGGATGAAGCACAAAAAGTGGAGGCAATTGGTCATACGCTATCGGCAGGCATTGAAACCGCATTGCGTATAGCAGTGGATGAGGTTTTCCCGCATGCTATTTTGTATCAAGCATTAGAAGCTACTTCTTTGCAATATCCATTGCTGAGAATTGAGTTGATGGAGTCTGTTTTAACGGGAGCACACGAGTTGATAGAAAATGATCGCGCTGATATTGCCATTTCTCCGATTAACTTGGTCGAGGGGTTTAATGAGCAGCTATGTCAAATTGAGTTTACCCCTGTATCGAGCCCAGATCATCCATTACAAAAGTTAAATAGAGAACTTACCCTAGAAGATATTAAAGCATTTAGGCAAATCGTGATCCGAGACTCGGCACATAGTAAGAATACTGATTCAGGCTGGCTTGGCGCAAACCAACGTTGGACCGTCAGTCATTTGAAAACGTCTATTGACATGATAAGCAACGGGCTAGGCTTTGCTTGGTTACCTGTAAGCTCGATAAAAACGCATCTAGACGCTGGTAAACTCAAAGAACTACCGCTCAATAGAGACACTACGCGCACCACTCCTTTATATTTGGTGTATAAAGATGATGATCGTTTAGGCCCCGCTGCGCGAGTCTTTATCGATGTATTGCGGTCGTTATGTTAGTAGAGCAATTGTGAGTACTACTCTCACGCGTTAATTTATAAATAGTAAGCAAACTAAGCGCTTACAAATGATTTGAATAAGAAAGGAAGTAAACCCAATGATAGATTTTCGTTCAGATACCGTGACCCAACCATGCCAAGAAATGCGCCTGTTAATGAGTAATGCCAAAGTGGGTGATGACGTATATGGCGATGACCCAACGGTAAACGAGCTTGAACAGTGGGCAGCAAAACGTCATGGATTTGCCGCGAGTTTATTTGTAAGTTCAGGTACACAGGCTAATTTACTGGGCATCTTAAGCCATTGTGAAAGGGGTGATGAGTACTTGTGTGGACAAAATGCACATAACTATCGTTGCGAGGCCGGTGGCGCTGCGGTACTTGGATCGGTTCAACCTCAACCCATAGAAAACGAAGCTGATGGTTCATTGTGTTTTAAAAAACTCGCAGCTGCCATTAAACCTGATGATAGTCATTTTGCTCGTACCAAGTTACTCAGCCTAGAAAACACCATTGGTGGAAAAGTGCTGAGCATACAGTACATGGCTCAAGCAAGAAAATTCACCCAAGAAAATAATCTAGCATTACATCTAGATGGTGCCCGTGTATACAACGCGGCTGTTGCGCTCAATGTTGATATTACAGAGATCAGCAAACATTTTGATTCAATGACAATTTGTTTATCTAAAGGGTTGGGAGCGCCAGTGGGCTCTTTACTGTTAGGTGATGAAACATTTATTAAAAAAGCGCGCAGGCTGCGAAAAATGCTCGGTGGTGGCATGCGCCAAGCGGGTATTTTGGCTGCGGCGGGTAGCTATGCGTTAACGCACAATGTTGCTCGCTTAGCTGAAGATCATGACAATGCGCAGTATTTAGCACACCAACTGAATAAATTGTCAGGGTTTAGTTGTGACAATTACCCTGTTCACACCAATATTGTGATGGTAGATATTGACCAAAGTATTGATATTAAGCGCATAAGTGAACAATTGAAAGAGCAAGATATTGTGATCACACCCGGTTATCAGGGAATGCGTTTTGTGACGCATAAAGACATTAGCAGAGAAGATATTGATATGCTGATCCAAGCCTTAACAAGGTTGGTTGAGTAGCAATTCATTGTAAGGAGCACAAGATGAAAATAATGGGATCGCTGCTAGTTTGTGTAGCAGCCTTTTTGACTAATGCTGCAGAAGCTGCCCAATCTAGCGGACGCTATTTAAGCGCAGATGAGTCAGATCCTAACAAACAGGGCTGGATGGTTGGCTTCCCACCTGCTAGCGATAAGCTAATATCGCATCCACAAACAAACTATTTTAGTTTTCCAAAATTACGTTGGACGGTTTGTCATATCCGAGAGTTTTTGCCAACAAAACAGGTGAGTAGGGGGTTAAGTGCGCCATTGCCTTTAGCCTATTCTTTGGACGACAGCATAGACTCACTAACATTTACGCCCACAAATGCAAACAAGCCCATGACTTGGCGTGACTCCCTTAAAGCAAATTACACCGATGGTATTTTGGTTTTACACAAGGGCAAAGTTGTTTATGAGCAGTATTTTGGGTGCTTAAATGAACAGAGCAAGCATGCGGCGATGTCGATGACAAAATCTTTAACGGGCTTATTGGCGGAAATTCTTATTGCACAGGGTAAACTGAACGAGCATGCTAAAGTGACAGAGATTGTTCCAGAACTTAAAGGTAGCGCATTTGCCAGTGCCACGGTTAGGCAGGTAATGGATATGACCACAGCGTTAGATTACAGTGAAAACTATGCCGATCCAAAAGCCGATATTTGGCAATACTCCGCAGCTGCGAACCCTTTGCCAAAGCCAAAAATGTATCAAGGCCCCAATGGCTATTTTGAGTACCTGCAGGAAGTTAAACAACAAGGTCAGCACGGCAAAGTATTTGGCTATAAAACTGTCAATACGGATGCATTGGGTTGGATTATCTCTCGTGCAACGGGTAAAGACACTGCGCAATTATTATCTGAGAACATTTGGCAAAAAATTGGTGCGGAGCAAGATGCTTACATGACTATCGATTCTAAAGGAACGCCCTTTGCCGGAGGAGGTTTGAGTGCAGGGTTAAGAGATCTAGGCAGGGTAGGCCTGCTGATGTTGAATGAGGGTACGCTTAACGGTCAACCAATATTTCCCAGCAAGGTAGTAGATAGTATTGTGCAAGGAGGTGATAAAGACGCATTTAGCCAAGCTGGGTATCAGTCTCTTAAAGGAGGCAGTTACCGTAGCATGTGGTGGATATTAAACAATAAACACGGCGCTTATGCCGCCAGAGGCGTGCATGGGCAAACCATCTACATCGACCCTGCCGCACAAATGGTGATTGTGCGCTTTGCGTCTTTCCCAGTGGCAAAAAATGCGCAGATCGATCCTACGTCATTACCAGCGTATCAGGCATTGGCCGAATACCTGATGACAAAACCTTAATCATCAAAAAGCCAAGGGGGCGTGTTGCTCTTTAAAGAATACATACAGTAAAGATCAACACACCCTAGTTAATTAATGGGCTCGTAATTTTCATGGTTTGTTTGTTTTTTCAGGCAATAGGCGAAGTTGTAAAAAACCAAATATTCCTACCATCAATGCAATAACTAACGCAGCGGAAATACCTAAATCAGTTGTGACCCATATGTTAAAGCATACTAATCCAAGGGTAGCCAGTACCCATATAAAGTCTCCAAGACAAAAATAGCCAATCAGTAATGCAGAAGGGGACGCTTTTAAAGAGGCCCATATGAGGTGCAAGCCATTAAATAATAGAATGCCCCCTAAGCCAATTAGCGCCAGGGTGGGAGGGCCTAATTCAGCACCAAGAAAGTTCGACACCGAGTGAGGGTACAGCAAAAATATGATCGCAAAGCTCGCACAACTGAGTGCATTGGCGCGCATAACAGACTTAAGCGTGAACATAGTAAACACCTTATGTATACTTGGTTGACATAAGAATATCGATGAGACCCCACTATGTCAACAAGGTTGACAATTTCTGGTATGCCCATGGTTGCCAGTCAGTCACTACAGCTAGTTAAAAGTGCATCTCTAGTGCATGATGTTATGACAAACTATTTATCTCACCAATTGCTTGCTAAGGGCTATGAACATGCTACCCCATCGGCGCTGATGTTTTTGGGGACGTTAGAGTGCGCAGATAACTATGCCTCACAAATAGCCAGAAATTTAGGTGTTTCAAGGCAAATGGTAGCAAAATTTGTAAAGAGCATGTGTTCGGCTGGTTACTTGGAACAATTGGAAGGTATAGGTAAGCAAAAGCGTATTGTATTTACAGCACTTGGTGAGCAGCTTATGTCCGAAGCGCGTATTTGTTTAAGTGACTTTGATCACTTATTACAAAAGAGTTTGGGTGCTGAGCGGCTTGATAAAACGTTAGAGAACTTAAAAGAGATACATCAGGTGATGGCTAGTTTGAGTGGAGAATAATTGTTAAGAACCCACTTATGAGGATAAAAAGCCGCAGGTCCGGCTTTTTATCCTAAACCAAGTGCACGAAGAGTCAGTGTTGATATTGCGATAGGGAGATACGCAATAGAAAACACACATGGCCTTATATTAGGCCGGCCAACTAGTTGGTTAGATCGCACAATGGCTTAATAAAATGGCGATTACTGCTCGATGTAACAGATAACTGCTTTTTGCTCTGGGTTATCTTGTGTATCTTCGATTAGATATGACGCTTTTTTAGAGTTTTGACATAAACACATGTCGTAGTGGTTGATCATGTAAGCATTGCCTACCGCATCTTCATCTGTTTTTTGGATGCTACAAGTTGGCTCGCGCCAGATTGGGTCCCAGCCGCTTTGGCCAATAGCAACGATTTTAATGTTTTTAGGTGCAGTTGCAGCTGCTTGCTCAAGCTCTACGTTAGCAGTTGCGTTTAAAGCGGTACATGCAAGTAAAGTTGCGAATAACTTTTTCATTTTTCTTCCTTAATTTAAACGGGTAGTGATAGAGCTCAAACTCTAATCGGTCGCTATTCTAATGCTGAAATTGAATAATTCAAGTATGAATATATTAATAAATGAGTCTCTTTTAATTTTATAATTATTTGATATTTTAGTTTTTAAGGATTGTTTGTTGGGTTTTTATCTTGTTATGTTGTGATAATGTAAGCCACCTTTTTGATAAGTATTATCTGTTGCCATGCAATCGAAAACTGTGCTTGCCTCTCTTTTAATGTATGAATAATCGTTATTGCAAGCATGTATGCGAAGTGAAATGAAATAGAATAGCACCTATCGTTACTAGGATATTATTGATGATGTAATGTTTTAGGAATGTGAATAATAAAGTGTGCGCCTTCAACGTCGTCTATGCACTCAACGCTTCCTTGTAAAATGTGCACGACCGAGTTGTAAATGATATTCAGGCCTAAGCCTAAGTTACCTTCTCCCATACGAGTAGTGTAAAAAGGATCGAATATTATTTTGCGCTTGTCTTTGTCAATGCCTTCGCCATTATCAATGTAGTGGATCAGAACATGCTGTGTATCATCTTCTTCCACTTTGATAGTGACACGAGGCTTTTCGGTGTTTGCAAACCCATGTTTAACGGAATTTTCAACCAACTGAGTGATGACTTTGAGTAATACGGGGGCGTAAGAAGTGATCTCAAGTTTATTGCCGCAAATTTCAAATTTGACGGGTAACGCTAATGTGGAAGTCAGGCTTTTGATATTCTCTTTTAAAAATAAGACGGGTGAAAAGGTGGTAAGCTCGCTCATTTGCAATTTGGCCGACATCATTTTAAAGCGCTGGATCATATCGGCGGCTTTTTCACTGTTTTTTTGGCTTAGTTTAAGTAGCTCTGTGGACTCGTTAATAAACATGCCTAATTGTTCGGGGGTTAATGTACGCTTATTAAACTGTGCAGCGAGCTTTTCGACTAATGACTGCAAGGTAGAGTCGGCGGTGATCACTAAGCCCAGTGGTGTATTAAGCTGATGTGCCATACCTGATACCAAGGTCGTCATGGCGCGCATTTTTTCTGATTCAACCAGTTTTTCTTGGGTGCTTTGTAACTCATCGAGCAGTGTTTGTAATTGGCGCTTACGCTGATTGAGCCGAAACATAAAAAACCACGTTAGCACGATAATAAGCGAAGCACTTAAGAGTATTAGCCAAGCTTGTCGGCGCTCTGATTCTGCCTTTGCTAGAGTGACTTGATGCGCTTGTTCAAGCTGTGCAAGCTCCATTTCCTTAGTGCGTAACTTAGTTTGCGATACCATGTAAGCAAGGCCAATGGATGCTTGTTTATCGGCGAACTTCTTGGCGACCCCACTATATTGATCTAGTGCTTCTAATGCGCCGTGGAGATCGCCTGTTTTTCGTTTTAACTGACTTTTTAGCATCAGCGCCTCTTGTAACGTTGAGAACTGTTGATGCTGCTTACCCAGTAATACGACTTCTTCAAGCATATTAACTGCGTCATTATCTCGGGCTTGTTCTGAATAAGATTTTGCCAACTCTAATTTCGGTTTGAGGGCTTTTGAATGAGCATTTTGCACTTGCCAATTATCTATCGCTTGTTTGAGGTGCAGCTCTGCTTGCTCATACAGCTTTTTATCGGAATAAACGCGACCAAGGTTATACAGCGACCATGATTCATGATACTTAAAGTTGTTTTTTTGCCTGATATCGAGTGCTTTTTCGTGTAGCGCTAGCGCTTTGTCTATATCCCCTTTTAAAAAAGCGACTTCACCTAGGTTATTCAGCCCTGTGCCTTGCTGTGAGATTAAATTTTCTTTTACTGCTGAGTCGTAAAAGCGTTGAAAATAGTGCTCAGCTTCGTCAAGTAAGCCCAGTTTTAAATACACATGGCCAATGTTGTTTTCAGTTTGGTAAATAAACTCGGGGCGACCCAGTAGCGGTGCTTCTTGATACGCTTTTAAGTTATATTCAAGTGCCAGTTCGTACAGCTGCGCATTAGAAAATGCACTGGCAGAAATACTATAGTAGCTGTACAAAATCCCCGGCTCATCAATGTCTCTGGCTAATAGCCTTGCTTGCGCCAGCGTGCTCATGGCCTCTTCAATGCGATCGGCATTAATTTGGTACCAGGATTTTAAATACAACAATCGAATCGTTTGTGATTTAGCGAGTGTTGTTGGATGCTCAGCCAGCGCTTTATCCACTTTGCTAATTCCGTCAATAGGTGATTGACCCGCTGCGCGACTGATGTCAGAGCGTAATTGACTAAAGGCCTCGTCGGGTAATTTGGCATGTGCATAAAAGGGGAGCAGTAAACTAAAAACAACGACAATAAACAAGCAACGTAACTTCATGTAAATACAGCTTTCGCGACTACAAGAGTATTAAGTCTAGTCAATGCTGAACTGTTTACGAGTTGTACCCGCTACTTAGAGTTCAGTTACTCCATTGTTCACGACGCTCGGCAAAATAATTTAGTGTTTGGCGAATGGGGTAGATGGATATCGCTGCGGTTTCTACTATATTGCAAAACCATCTTCCTATTTGGTAAATGGCACTAAGTTGGTGGTAATTAAAATAGCCTCTGGCGATTAATTGCATAAGCATAAGTGCAATAAAAGTCAGAGACATATACATACAAACTCGCGCTGTTCTGGAAAAGAAGCACCCTTTTAATCGATGTAATAAGTACAGAGTTAGTATGAGTGTGAATTTAAATACGATAGTGCCAACATAAAACACTTTAATACGACCAATCTGCTCAAATTTAAGTGAAAGCAAGTATGCTTCAGTCTCAGCACCAAAGCACGGAATACAGCAAAAACAGTTATAAAGCATGAATGCAACTCATGAAGTTGCAACGAATAAAGGGAGCGATGGTGGGCTGTAAATAATGCCCATTTATGGGTTGGAAATTGCGTGATAATAAACCAGAGGAACACGAGTAAAAAATAGCTGTTGATTATCCATGCAAACTTATATAAAACTTCATTCATCAGGCTTGCTTGCAAGGTAAATGTACCTTTATGGTTAGGGCTTTGTTTTTGGAGCTTTGCTTCACACTACTTTCTCTGTTGCTGCTTTTTTTAAAGATTTCAGTGGATACGTAGCTAACACGCTTATTGCGACTAATTTACATACCCAAACACCTGTAGTATAGATTATACCTAGAGCATGAAAGCCATAGTAACCACGCGCAATTAAGTCCATGAATAACAAAAGCATATAAACGATAGTCATATATGTACACATTCTTGCTGTCGGAGAAAATGTACAACCTCTAACAAGGTGTAAGCAAAATAGTGTCAGCACAAGTGCAAGTTGAACTATCATCATACTTGGATAAAACAACATTATTTTATCCATTTTACTCATTTCTAGCGATAATAAGTATTGCTCAGTTGAAACGCCAACTAGATTAAAAATTAAAAACGAGAAGGTGGTTAAAAAGCATGAATGAAGTTCATGGTGCTGGACTGAATATAGGTCTCTTTTAGAGCCGAAGAAAAGCTTCCATTTAATTTGAGAAAACTTTTTCACCCAAAAGATAACAATAAAAAAGATACATATATTAAATACCCACCCCAAACTGAATAAAAATTCATTCATACTTATATTCCTTTATAGCTCTAAATTAACTTTTAAGTATTTGCGGGAACAAGTCTAGCCGCTTGATATGGGCGTCCTCCAGCACCACCTGTCCCACCTACGACTTTCTCTGTCTGCTCTTTCGAAAGCGACTTTAATTTCTTTGCTTTTAAATTTAATTTAATTGAGGTTTTCATAATCCAGTCCTTATTTTTTGGCATACATCCCTGACCTTAGAGTGTGAATGTTAACCTTAAGTACACAAAATGGCAACAAAGCTAATGTTAATTCCCACGTACTCGGTTGGTTTGTATGAATTTATTTATATGTATATACCTGCCAGAGCTCAATAGTAAGCGGCAGTCAAGGTTATGTTACTTTGCCGAGATTAGTTCAACAAATAAAATATTTAAGACGTTGGTCGCACGGTAATTGAGGTATGAGCAGTTTAGGTGTTTTGTGAACAGTAATAGCGTGATTACACTTTCACTTATATTTTTGATTTCTAGTCATATTTTAATCTTTTATATACTTTTCTAGTTATTTAAATTCAATGGGTTATAAGTGAGGCTAAAAACTCATACTCGTTAACGATGGCAACGCTTTATTTCTTCAATGAGTGCGTTAGCCAGTGGTGAAGCAGTATTATTTTTAGACGAAATTAGCATCACTGGAATTTGGTAATTGTATTTATCTGGCAAAATGGGCTTAAACAGGCCCTTTTCAACCCAAAAGCTGGCGTAGTGCTCGGGCAGGTAACCAATAAATTGGCCAGATAAAATGAGGTGGGCAATGCCTTCGTCGTGATAAGCGGTGGCGCTATTTTGATAGTTGAGGCCATCGTTGCGGGTTTCTTTATCGCGCATATAGTTACTGGAGATCACTTCGGCATTTTTAAGGTGTTTGCTAATCTCACTGGTTTTGCAATTAAACAATGGGTGGCCAGCCGCACAGTATAAAAAGTTCGTTTCGTTGTATAGCGGGTAGTAATCTAAACCACGCAGTTGATGGCGGCTTACGCCAAGGCCCACGAGTGAGCGGCCGTTGACTACAGAGGTTTCTACCTCTTTTGCTTCACACACATTGATATCAAACTGAACTTGGTCGCTTTTGGCTTTAAGCGCGGCAATGGCGTGGGGCACGCCGCAGCGAGGATCGCTGACCATGGTATCAATAATAGCCAAGGTAACACGCCCCGATAATTCGTTTTTAGAGCTGGCTACGGTGCTGGCAAAGGCCTCACATTGTTGCAGTAATTCTAGTGATGCTTGATAAGTCACGCGGCCAGGCTCTGTGAGTTCAAAGCCACTGCGGCCGCGCTTGCACAGTTTTAGCCCCAGCCGTACTTCTAAGTCAGATAAATGCGAACTAATGGTTGAACGGCCAATATTTAAGCGTGATTCGGCCGCTGAAAGGCCACCGCATTCTACTATGGCGACAAATATTCTCAATAAGCGTAAATCAACGTCTTGAACCTGCATGGAGTTCCTTACAAACAATCAAACTTTTAGTTCGATAAAATCGGAATGAATTACGATTATTATGCATTTATAAAACATCTTGCACAAGTTAGCATTAGCGCATAATAGCGAGAACAACTATCGCAACAAGATGATATTTGGAGAGTAATATGACGTTTAGATATGGTGTTGACCGTCTAAATTTAGATATTGTAAATGGTATTGCTGATGGCAGTATCAAAGCGGAGCTTTGCCAAAAAGCATTAGACAAAATTAATAAAAGCCGCAGTAATGTTGATAAAATGGCCGCCTCTGACAAAGCAATATACGGCATTAATACCGGCTTTGGCCCTCTGTGCGATACACAAATTTCTCCTGAAGAAACCCACCTGTTACAAAAAAACCTGTTGATCACCCATGCTGTGGGTGTGGGTGAGCCAATCGCCAAACCAATCTCAAAACTTATGCTGATCACTAAGGTTCATGCGCTAAGCCAAGGTTTTTCAGGCATTCGCTTAGATGTAGTCGAGCGTATGTTGAAGTTCATTGAACTTGATTTAATTCCGGTTGTGCCTGAGCAAGGCTCTGTTGGCGCATCGGGCGACTTAGCGCCACTCTCTCACCTATTTTTACCGCTACTTGGTGAAGGTGAGTTTTGGCAAGGTGAGCGAATTGTTCCTGCGGCACAAGCACTCAAAGAACATGGCTTAGAGCCGCTTGAATTACACGCTAAAGAAGGTTTGGCACTGATCAACGGTACGCAATTTATTTTATCTCACGCCATTACCGCGCTGACTAAAATGCGTTACTTACTTGATTTAGCGGATCTTACTGGTGCCATGAGCATTGAAGGTATGCAAGGTAGCCAATCGCCGTTTAGAGAAGAGTTACACCAAATTCGTGCGTTTGCAGGCAATATTGAAGTGGCTGCACGTATGCGTCGTTTCTTTAAAGGCTCGCAAAACATGGCGGCTCATGAAGAGTGTGATCGTGTACAAGATCCATACTCATTACGCTGTATCCCACAAGTACACGGTGCATCTCGTAATGCTTACAATCACTTAAAAGAGCTTGCTGAAATTGAGATGAACTCGGTCACAGATAACCCTATTGTAATAAGCGAAGAAGAAGCTATTTCAGGTGGTAGCTTTCACGGTCAACCTCTGGCTATGGTTCTGGATTATGCCTCTATCGCGGCGGCAGAGTTAGGTAATATTTCTGACCGACGTTGTTACTTATTGCTTGAAGGCTTACACGGTTTACCACGTTTGTTAACCACATCGGGCGGCTTAAACTCGGGTATGATGATCCCGCAGTACACCACGGCCGCATTGGTGACTGAAAATAAATCACTGTGCTTCCCGCCCTCAGCAGACAGTGTACCAACCTCAATGGGCCAAGAAGATCACGTGTCTATGGGCAGTATCTCGGGCCGTAAGCTGAATCAAATTTTAGGTAACCTTGAGAAAATCTTCGCTATTGAATTGATGTACGCAGCGCAAGCGATTGAATTTAGACGCCCGAATACGTGTTCAGATTTAATTGAAGAAAACTTTAAAGTGATCCGTAACAAGGTTGCCAAACTAGAAGAAGACAGACTATTAAAGCCTGACATCGACGCCATGATTGCATTGGTGAAATCTCAAGCATTTACTGTGAATTAAGGGAAGTTGTGATGAATTTTCAAGAACAAATTAAACAAGGTATCCCAAGCGTTTTGCCTGCACCTAAGCCATATCCGGCTGACGCAAACCGTGCGCCAAAGCGTAAAGACATTCTAACGGCTGACGAAAAGCAATTAGCTATTCGCAATGCGTTGCGTTATTTTCCAAAAGAATGGCATCAAGAGTTAGCCGCCGAATTTGCCCAAGAGCTCAAAGATTTTGGCCGTATTTACATGTATCGTTTTAAGCCAAACTACGAGTTAAAAGCACGTTCAATTTCAGACTACCCAGCTAAGTGCGAGCAAGCTGCCGCAATCATGCTGATGATTGACAACAACTTAGATCCAGCGGTTGCCCAGCACCCTGAAGAGTTGATCACCTACGGTGGTAACGGTGCGGTATTCCAAAACTGGGCACAATACTTATTGGCGATGAAGTACCTAAGTGAAATGGAAGAAGACCAAACGCTACACATGTACTCGGGCCACCCTATGGGCTTGTTCCCATCATCAAAAGATGCGCCGCGTGTGGTTGTGACCAACGGTATGATGATCCCGAACTACTCAAAACCAGATGATTGGGAGCGCTTTAACGCACTCGGTGTAACGCAGTACGGCCAGATGACAGCAGGCTCATTTATGTACATTGGCCCGCAAGGGATCGTGCATGGCACGACTATCACGGTCATGAACGCGTTCCGTAAAGTTTTAAACAAAGGCGAAAGCCCGCAAGGTAAGATCTTCTTAACAGCAGGTCTTGGTGGCATGAGTGGTGCGCAGCCTAAAGCGGGTAACATTGCAAACTGTATTACGGTGTGTGCGGAAGTTAACCCGAAAGCCGCGACCAAGCGTCATCAACAAGGTTGGGTGGATGAACTGATCGATAACATGGATGAGTTGATCGCCCGTGTGAAACAAGCGCAAGCGAACGAAGAAGTGGTATCGATTGCTTACATCGGTAACGTGGTTGATGTGTGGGAAGCATTCTATGAGCAAAATATCTTTGTCCATTTAGGTTCTGACCAAACATCGTTACATAACCCTTGGTCTGGCGGTTATTATCCGGTTGATATTAGCTACGAAGAATCAAACCGTTTGATTCGCGAAGAGCCCGAGCAATTTAAAGAAAAAGTACAGGCAACGCTTAAGCGCCATGCTGATGCGGTAAACAAGCACACGGCCAAAGGCACATACTTCTTTGACTACGGTAATGCCTTCTTACTTGAAGCATCACGCGCTGGTGGCGATGTCATGGCAGAAAATGGTATCGATTTTAAATACCCGTCATACGTGCAGGATATTCTTGGGCCTATGTGTTTTGACTATGGCTTTGGTCCATTCCGTTGGGTATGTACCTCAGGCAAACCGGAAGATTTAGATAAAACCGATGCGATTGCCGCTGAAGTGCTGAATAAGATCATGGCAGAGTCGCCAGAGGAAATTCAGCAACAGATGCAAGACAACATCACTTGGATAAAAGACGCGAAGCAAAACAAGCTGGTAGTCGGTTCACAAGCACGTATTTTATATGCGGATGCGCAAGGCCGAGCTGAAATCGCCAAAGCCTTTAATGATGCAATTGCACGCGGCGAAATTGGTCCTGTGGTACTGGGCCGAGACCACCACGATGTAAGTGGTACGGATTCACCATTCCGTGAAACATCAAACATCTACGATGGCAGCCGTTTTACGGCGGATATGGCGATTCACAACGTGATTGGTGATAGCTTCCGTGGTGCAACTTGGGTGTCTATCCACAACGGTGGCGGTGTAGGCTGGGGTGAAGTGACAAATGGCGGCTTTGGTATGCTACTTGATGGCACACTAGAAGCGGAAGGCCGCTTGAAGTCAATGCTGTTGTTTGATGTAAACAATGGTATTGCACGCCGCAGCTGGGCACGTAATGAAGAGGCCAACTTTGCTATCAAACGCGAAATGGCCCGTACGCCGAAGCTGAAAGTCACGTTAGCCAATAATGTTGATGACGAGATTTTAAATAACTTGTCGTTTTAAGTGGTGATTTGAGCTGCATCGATTGGCGCAGCTCAGTGTTTTAATTACTTTAAAATGGTGCACAAACCAGTCTTACGCCATTGAGTGCAGTATCGTCGTCACCGCCTTGAGTGTCTTCAACTCTCGTAATAATGCCGGTTACGGCCTGGCCAGATGGACATGAGTATTGACTACTCCAGTCTCCCCAGCTGCTATTTGCGCCCGCTGAGATCAAAGTACCGTTCTGACAGTACAGTTGTACATCGTTGGCCGCTGTGTCATCACCTCCTCCTTGTGGTGGCTCTGTTTGCATTCTAAACCCGGTAACAGGGTTATAACCCCCCGAGCAAAATGCATCTGAACTCCAGTTACCCCATGAGGCGTATTTGCTGTAAATTCTGTAGTAACTGCTACTGCCTTTGGGAGCACAATATAGCTCGATATCGTTTAGTGCAGTATCATCACCCCCTCCCTGAGGTGGTTCGCTGCGTATACGGTAGCCAAAGACATAATTATTTGCGGCGCACTTGACGATATTACCCCATCCACCCCAGTAGCCATCAGTGGCTTGGCGTTGCGCATAATAGCCTGATGGGATCATAGTGCCCCCGCGAATTTGATCGATACAGCTACGAGTATCACCGTCAAAACTACAAGTGAGTGCTGCGCTTGAGCGATAAGGCTGGTTATATCCATTGCTATCACCATGAGTGGTGATTTGGTTGATAATGGTGTTAAAGTCCCCGCTTGAATAGGCTGATGCATTACCTATGTGTGCTCGATTATAGCGTTTAAAAGAGATTTTATTGGTTGTTGTGTTTAAGGAGATACTCCAAAATATATTGTGAAAGGCAGCATTAACATTCACAACGGGAACTGGGCTGCCGTGCTTGTTTTTGATGTTGTTGCCAAAAGCATCTATTACAAAGCCTGGACTATTTTCCTTGTAGTCACAGTGATCGCCACCACCACCTTGGTTACAGTGATAATGTCCATGAATGATAGCAGCTAAGTTGATGTTCCTTACCGCAGCCTGAAAATCGCCAGAATAACTGCCGCCTGGGTAGTGGCCAACAATGATTACGGGTTTGTCTGTACCTATTTTACTGATTGCACGTTTTAAGTAGGTAACGGCATTTTGAGAGTAAATTTGGTTATGTAGCTGGATCAAATATGCAGCCGCATTGCTTGAAGATGTGCCTGGCTGGGCAAGCGCAGCGGTATAGTAATACGCATCTGCACTCGTGCAGTAATGCTTAGGATTATGGTTAAATCCAGAGCAATTTCCACCATCGATATTGGTGTGGTATTCATCAAAGATTTTCCAACCTTTGTTATAAAGATCTTCGTATGAATGTAGTTCACCGTAGTTGTCAAAGCTTGTTTCATCGTCGGCTAAATCATGTGAATCATGGTTACCTAGCCCGTCTAGCACTTTCACACCAAAACTTTCCATGTATTTATGTGCATTGCCGTATGTAGTTCGTCCATCACCATCCATTGTAAGGTCACCAGCAATAGGAATAGCCTTAATACAATTCGTACACTTTGATGCTAATATCGCCGCATCTCTCATGGTGTTTTGCGCCCTAGCTGTTCCTGCGCTATCAGACCAACCAAATTGCGGGTCAGCGATAGCGAAGAAGTTGATTTCTTGAGCTTGGATGGTGCTACTAAAACAGCCTAGTAATGTTACAAAAGCAAGTTTTTCTAACATTCTTACTCTGTTATATTGCATTCTTCTCTCCTTAGTTGCAGTTGTATAAAAAGGGGCACCTGTTTTCAGGTTTAGAAATTATTAGACAGGAAAGTGAAAAAGGTTAATTACATAAGATTACATGTGCGGCATAACTGCAGGAGATTATCCGGTGGTGTGAACTGGGCTTGGGGTGTTTGTGCGAGATTCGATAAGAGCTTGATGGGCTGGTAAGTGAGTTGAAGCGTCATACAGCTTAACAGAGCATGCATAATGGGCTCAAAGCTTGGGTAAGAGAGTTGGCAAATAAGTTACGCGCCTGTGGCGTGGCTTGATACAATACGCCCACGATTATCCATCACTCACAATCGCATCCACTTCAGTCTCTACCAGCCAATCTGGGTCAATAAAACCTTTTACCTCCACAAACGTACAAGCAGGGCGTATGTGTGAGAACAGTTCGCCATGGGCTTTAGCTGCTTGTTCCCATTGCGTTATGTCAGTGAGCATAATGCGCGTTCTGATCACGTCTTCCATACGACCACCCGCTTGTTCAATGGCATGAATCGATAACTCTAAGCAGTATTTCGTTTGTACATATACATCACCAATATGTACGGATTTCCCTTCTTGAATTGGCGCTGTGCCAGCGACGGCAATATGGTTACCAATACGGCACGCCCGTGAAAAGCCGATAGGCTGTTCTAGGTGTGAGCCCGAGCTGATGTTTTTTCTCATTGTAACCCTTATTTAGTATTACTCCTGACTGACTATAAGGTGTTGATTGATTGAGGTCAAAGTTTGCCATCTCGGGTTGCTAATCTGATTTTCTATATTGCTGATAAAGATGTATAACTTATTCTTTAATAAATACAGCTGGTCGACTATTTAACTTAAGGCCTAAAGTAGAAAATAATACAGAGAGTGGAGTATGACAAAAATAAGTAAAGATAAATTAGAGTTTTATGATAAGCATGGCTTTGTAAGGCTTGAAAATGGGTTGAGTGATGAACTGCTTAAGCGGCTGAGAGATTTATCCGCAAAGTTGGAGGAGTTAGCCAAGCACGAGTTTTCAAAAGGGGAAGTGAGCAGTCAATATTGCATGTCGGTAGAGTCGGGTGAACCGAGGTTATTTCGTTATAACGACTTACTATATGATGCGCCTGAACTGGTGATTGAACTGCTGGCAACACCTTGCATGATGGCAGTGTGTCATCAGCTTTGTGGCATTGGTTGTGTGCCAATGGAGTTAGACCTGTTGTACAAGTACCCTCATCCACACCCACATGTAGCTTGGCACCAAGGGGCAATGCATCCTCGTAACTACCCATATTTAAATGTAGGAATTTATCTAGATGATGCGGATATCGATGATGGTTGTTTACGGTATGTACCTAATACACAGCACCAGCTTCAAGATATTTACCAATTATCCAGTGTGCATGGCTGGGAGATCCCTGGGGTCGTGCAACAAAACGCCAAAGCAGGTGATATTTTGGTGCAAGATATGATGATTTTACATAGCTCTGAGCCTAAGCGTTCACCGGGCGTGCGTAGAACCATTTACGTAGAGTTACGGCCGATGGCAGGGATTGAAGAAAGCAAAGCGCAGAGCAATGAGTGGGCAGAGTTAAGAAAGCAATGGATGGCGCATGTTATTGCTGCTGCGAGTGAAGCTGACGTACCCGAAGGTTGGGCTGAGTTTTACGGTAAACCACAGGTTGAACTCAAAGAATTAGTTGAAAAAATAAAGCAAAGGGAAGAACCCCCTATTCCAGCTGTGTGGGCGCCAAGGCCTGTTGCGCATCCTGATTATCCAACTCGGGCAGATTTACGTTAAGAATAAATAAGGCCAAGCAAACGCTTGGCCTTATGACTAGGTATTGTGGTTTGTCTTACAAACCAAAAGTGCGTGAAACGCTGAACACGATGCGCTCATCCGCTGTATCTGAATCAATACTGGTGTTTTCCGCAGCCACTTCAATATCAAATCCTTCAACATTGGTTTGGTAGGCTAATCGGTAGTGTTGATAAGATTTATCACCTGTATCCCACATAAACTTGTTACCATCTAACGAGTTAGACACATCAAAGCTTGCACGCAATGTGTGACCTGGCGCAACTTCTACGCTGTGGGCAACCATATAAATGATTTGTCCAACATCTAAGCCAAAGTAATCCCAGCTATACCAAAAGTTAAACTCGGTTTGACCCAGCGAGTTAGCAAAGCCAAACTTGGTGTAGGCTTCAAAGTAGTTCCCATCACTTG
The DNA here is from genome assembly GCF_056312285.1 of Pseudoalteromonas sp. ABE4_541. NCBI lineage: Bacteria > Pseudomonadati > Pseudomonadota > Gammaproteobacteria > Alteromonadales > Pseudoalteromonadaceae > Pseudoalteromonas > Pseudoalteromonas sp. ABE4_541. The sequence goes on along the minus strand of NZ_JBSVEM010000003.1, from coordinate 117,919 downwards.
AGTTACTATCGCCATGGTAGCTGTAATAAGCTAAACCGTAATCGACACTCCATTGATCGTTCAAAGTTACAAACTTACCTAAGTAGAAATCCCATTCTATGTCGGTGTTACCGAAGTCTACATTTGAAGCCCAAGTGCCAGCATAAACGCCATTATCAAATGCGTAATCTAGGCTACCTTGCAAAGCAGGATCGTTCTGCGTTTGACTTACACCGTTAAAGGTATAGTCAGATGCTGCTGTAACGGTTGCAGACCAGTCTGCCATTGCATGGCTTGAAGCGAGAGTTAATGCACCTAAAAGAAGTGTTCTAGTCGTTGTCATTATGTTGTATTCCTTAGCTAGCAGTTTCTATTTTACTGTAGTCAATTTTGTTGTCTTTTGGTGAGCTATCAATTTGACTTACCGTTTTGAGCTTGTTGTATGCGATATACGCTGCACATGAGAAGAACAAGCCGATGACCAATGCGCCTACCCATTGAATTTGTAAAAATTCAAGTTTAAACAATAGCGTTAATAATGATAGTGCAACAATGTTAAATAACATATAGTTGCGCATACCTAAGCGCTGAACAGTCATGTTTAAGTTATCTGTGTAGAGCCTGATCAAAGAGTCGAGCGAGTTGATCACAAACACAACGCCGACAAACACCATGGCAAAGTTCTTGATGCCCGCGGTCGAAATACCCGCTTCGTGATAGTGATAAAGCACGCTAAACCACACCGCAATTGGAATGGATGGAAACACCAACATAGCCGCAAGCACTTGATAGGTTTTTAAGCCACCCACAAAACGTGATGTAAATTGACCGATCATGATACTCCAAGCAAACCACCAGAACAGGTAAAACTCGTGATAGTCATTCAATGGCAGCACAAACTGGTGAATGTTTGTGAAATAGTCACCAAGTAAGGCAAACTTATTGGTAAAGCTGCTCATGCCGCTCTCGCCAAAAATAAATGCAGCACCCCACATAAATGCAATTAAGCCAATAAATAGCCAAGTGGTTGAAATGCTTAAAAAACGTACATATTTCAAGCTGGTACTTGAATACACAGCAAAGCAAATTGCAGCGAATACCACAAAATAAAATGTCGGTATGATAGAGCTACCATCACCCACCTCAGGTAAATACCAAGGTAAATTCGATAGCAATAAGTAGGCTGTAAAAGCACAGGTGCCGATAATGATCACATTATTGACTAATTTCACCCAAGGAATTTCAAAGAACTTCACTTTGGGTTCTATTACGCAGAAATAAAAACAGGTAAGGAAATAAAATCCCCAGATCAAAAAGCCCCAAAAACCAAACTCAATGGCCAAAGGGTTTGCAAACGCATACTCTGGGCTTGCTTTTATGTCTGCGTAACCCGCAAACTCCGTTAAAGGAAACATGATCAGTCCGACATCTAGGCCTGACGTGAACAATATGGCGATAAACGTAAAAGTTTTAACTGGTGTGACGCCAACACACTGTAAATTACCCCATTTAAACAAAATTAAAGCAATTGCCAATAGGGTGAAAATGATACCAGCACTAAGCCATAAGGTCATTGTCACCCTCCCAAAATAAGTAAAAGTAACTCATTATTTCTCCGTTGTTTTTCTATTATATTCTCGCATTAATGCTTAAGGAGTAGCGTATTAATCTACTCCCTTGGGATAACCAATTTATCCCGCACGCCACTGCGAGTCCCACTCAGGTATGGCTACCTGAGCGAGTGGCCAATTTAGATCTCCGAACTACGCTGCGTTTGTTGCCATTGTGATGTCATAGCAACGGGTGCATTAAGGTTGTTAATTGGTGTTTTGCCCAAAATATGGTCTGCTGCTTTTTCAGCAACCATAATGGTAGGGGCGTTTAAATTGCCGTTTGGTATGGTTGGGAATATGGACGAATCAACCACACGCAAACTGTTAATACCGTGAACCTTGGTTTGAGAATCAACCACGGCCATATCATCCTCACCCATTTTACAAGAGCAAGATGGGTGATAGGCGCTTTCAACTGCTTTGCGTACAAAAGCATCAATTTGTTCATCGGTTTGTATGTCTTTACCCGGTTGAATTTCACCATCACGGTAATCATCAAACGCACTTTGCTCGATGATCTCACGTGTAAGACGCACACAAGCTCTGAAGCCTTCAATATCTTCTGGGTGTTGAAGGTAGTTAAATTGTATTTTAGGCGCGTCTTCTGGGTTGCTTGAAGCAATCGTCACTGAACCGCGGCTTTTTGGCTTATTGTGACCAACATGAACTTGGAAACCATGGCCATCAAACGCGCTTTTACCATCATATCGAATTGCTGCCGGTAAAAAGTGATACTGAATATCTGGCCATTCCACGCCCGGTTTAGAGCGAATAAAGGCACATGACTCAAAATGGTTTGTCGCGCCTAAGCCATCTTTGTTTAAGATCCAGCGTGCGCCAATTAAACCCTTAGAAATAAGCCCAAGCTTACCGTTGAGCGTAATGGGTTGCTTGCACTTGTATTGGAAATAAAATTCCAAATGGTCTTGTAAGTTCTGCCCAACGCCCGGTAAATGATGTTGTACTTCAACGCCTGCTTTTTCGAGCGTGTTTTTATCGCCAATGCCTGATAATTGCAACAGGTGAGGGGAGCCGATCGGCCCCGCACTTAAAATCACTTCGCGTTTAGCAAGCGCGGTTTGTACTTTGCCTTTAACTTTAAATTCAACGCCTTGTGCTTGTTTATTTTCAAGCAGTACGCGTTGAGCTTGCGCGCCAGTTATGATGGTTAAGTTGCTACGGCGTTTGATTGGGTCTAAGTAGGCTCGGCTCGCTGAGCAGCGACGGCCCCCTTTTACCGTCATATGCATGGGGCCAAAACCCTCTTGCTGAGCGGCATTATAGTCGTTGGTTTTGGTGTATCCGGCCTGTTGACCTGCTTCGATAAACGCGCGGTAGAGTGGGTTTTCCATCTCATTACCGTTGTTGACGCCTAGTGGGCCTTCAGAGCCACGATGTGCATTTTCACCCAAGTACCAAGATTCGGCTTTTTTGAAATACGGCAAGCACGACTGATAATCCCAACCTTGAGCACCATGTTGCTGCCACTCATCAAAGTCTTTTGCATGGCCACGCACATACACCATGCCATTGATAGACGACGAACCGCCTAACACTTTACCGCGCGGGCAATGCATTTTGCGATTATCAAGATATGGCTCAGGTTCGGTGTGAAACTGCCACGCGTACTTTTCGGTATTCATCGGAATAGATAACGCTGTAGGCATTTGAATAAAAATGCTTTTATCGCTGCCGCCTGTTTCTAACAGCAATACTTTATGTTGGCCGTTCTCAGTCAGTCGATTGGCCAACACGCAGCCTGCGGAGCCTGCACCGACGATGATGTAATCATATTTCTGTGTCATGCGTCCTCCAGTTAAAATGGGCTTTCAATTTTATTCATACCCACGTAAACCGACTTGGTTTGGGTGTATTGATCAAGCGTTTCAATGCCGTTTTCTCGACCAATACCTGAGTGCTTGTAACCGCCCACAGGCATTTCCGCAGGCGAGTTGCCATAAGCGTTGATCCAGCAAATGCCCGCTTGAATTTGGTGAATAACACGATGTGCACGTTGAATGTCTTTCGTGAATACGCCAGCAGCCAAACCAAGGTGGGTGTTGTTAGCTCGCTCTATAACTTCTTGCTCATCATCAAACACCAATACACTCATTACCGGACCAAAGATCTCTTCTTTGACTATGGTCATGTCGTCTGTGCAATCAACAAAAACGGTTGGTGCCACAAAGTAGCCATTAGGTGCTGATTCTGGGCTTAGTGCTTTACCGCCCGTTAATAATGTTGCGCCTTCGCTGATACCTTTATCGATGTAACCAAGCACCAGTTGCTGATGTGGTTTAGAGATAAGTGCCCCAAGGTTTACTTCAGGATCCATAGGGTCGCCAGCAATGATATTTTGCTCGGTGCGCGTTTTAAGTTCATTGATGAACTGCTCGTATACGTTGCGATGAACGTAGATGCGTGTGCAGTTTGTGCAAATTTCACCTTGAGTGTAAAAGTTGCCAAGCATCGCGGCGCTCACGGCTTCTGTGATATCAGCATCATCAAATACAATAAGTGGTGATTTACCACCTAATTCCATCGTGACTTCTTTTAACGTAGTGGCGGCACTGCTCATTACTTTTTTGCCAGTACCCACTTCACCCGTGAATGATACTTTCTCGATATCTGGGTGGCCTGTCAGCCATTGACCTACTTCTGCTGCGCCTTGTACCACGTTAAACACGCCTGCTGGTACACCTGCTTCAATAAATATTTCAGCCAGTTTGAGTGCGCCAAGCGGTGTTTCCTCAGAAGGCTTAAACAACAATACGTTGCCAGCTGCAAGGGCTGGGCCTGACTTCCAGCATGCAATTTGCAAAGGGTAGTTCCACGCGCCAATACCAGCACAAATACCCAGTGGCTCTTTGCGTGTGTAGTAAAAGTCACTGCCAACCATTTGTTGTTGGCCTACTTGTGCTGGCGCAAGACCTGCAAAGTACTCGATGACATCAGCACCGGTTTGCACATCAACGCATTCAGCTTCTTGCCACGGCTTACCTGTGTCGAGCACTTCAATTTTGGCCAGCTCATCGTTACGCGCTCTAAGTAGCTCAACGGCTTTTAATAAAATACGGCTACGCTCAATGGGTGTCATGGCTGACCAAGTGACAAAACCTTGCTTAGCGCTGTTGATTGCTGCTGTTTGAACGTGTTCATCAGCAACTTCAACGCGATAGATCACCTCATCCGTTGCTGGATTTTTCACTTCAAAACTTTCACCAGTTTGGTTTGGCATGTATTGGCCGTGAATAAAGTTTTGATAGACTGGGACGTTTTGCGTCATGGTTGTCATGTTAGGCTCCATACTGGCTGATCAATGTGTGAACATATGCTTTTGCTAGTTCTTCACTGTGTTTAAAATGGTCTTTATCCGATTGACTGAGTACGGCGCGCAGCCATAAACCATCAATCATAGCAGCACTGAGTTCGGCTGCACGTTTTGCGTCTTGCTTATGCATCAGTTGTCGGAATGAACTTGCAAGATTGCTATACAAACGTTTGCTATTTACATTCTGTAATCGGTGTAGCTCTGGGTCGTGCATTGACTGCGCCCAAAAGCTAAGCCATGTGCGGGTGGTATCTTTGCGTTGTTGTACCAAGGCAAAGTTGGCTTCTATGATGTACATCAGCCGTTGCTCGGGCGTTGTATTGGCATTGACCTTTGCTATCAGTTCAATTTTTAAATTCGATAAAAGATGTCGAACGGTCGCTTCAATTAAGCCTTGCTTACCACCAAAGTAATGGCTGATTATTCCCGAAGATAACCCCGCTTTTTTGCTAATGCTATTAATAGTTGTACCTTGTAAGCCAAGCTCGGCAACCGATTCTATGGTTGCTTTAATAAGTTGCTCGCGGCGAACAGGTTCCATTCCGACTTTAGGCATATTTTTATTAATTGAACGTTCAATAAAAATAAAGGTTAAAGAGTTAGAGAGGGGATTTCAATGTTGACATTTGCGTATGGCCCGTTCCCAACTGTATGTGGGTGTATTTAATTATTTGATTTATAATGTTTTATTTTAGTTTGAAAATAGTTGGAATATTTTTTGTGCAATCGGGCGTTGTGATGGGATTTTAGTCATGAATAGCTTAAATAAAGGACATAAAAAATTTTGAATGTTTTAAACCTTTTCAAAAAAGATTGCGACTAATGTTGTTTTTAAAACAATGAATAGTCTCAGGGAGCGTTATGCGCATTTTCATTTTTACCTCATTCATTTTCTCGGTATTACTTATGGGCCAAGCACAGGCGCAGCAGAGCAAAAAGGTACTTATTATTGCCTCTAATGTGCTGGATATGGGAGACCCTGAAGGGCATGATGCGAGAAATAACTTATGGGAAGTCGCACCGCCATATCATGTGTTTGTCAGCCATGGTTATGAGGTTGATTTTGCATCGCCTAAAGGGGGGCGGGTTGAGTTCATGATGGACCCGCTTGGGATCAGCAGTTACACCATAAAATATGAAGGCTTTTTGGATAAATCCAATCAGTCACTAAAGCCTGAGCAAATTAACCCAAGTGACTATTGGGCAATATATGTCGGCGGCGGTTACGGCCCTTTGTTTGATGTAGCCAGTTCAAAAGAACTACAAAATATCATTGCTAAAGTGTATCAAGCGGGTGGTGTTGTGGGCGGCAGCGGCCACGGACCGGGCGCATTTGCTAACGTAAAACTTAGTAATGGTCAGTATATGGTTGCAGGTAAACGCGTAGCGGGGTTCCCCAATTCTACCGAACGTGAAAAAAGCTGGGCAAAGCAAGGCACATTGCTACCATTTTTAGTGGAAGACCAACTCAACAAACGTGGTGCAAAAGCTCAAAACAAAGACACGTTACAAGACAAGCATGTTGTGGTGATTGAGGAGCGTATTGTCTCAACGATGTTTCTACCGTCTGCGGCAAATGTAGCTAAAGAAATGATTATCCTAAAACAGGCTGGTGAGGGGTAGTTCACTACACTGTGGAATATTGGCTATCGGAAATTTGGCAAGTGCCGCATTTTATGCGGCGCTTTTCTTAATGCAATTTCTGATTTTGTTTGCAATTGGCTTTTCAAAAAACTGATAAGACAAGTAAGCAACTAGGATACTTAGAAGTAAAGATAAAAGTAGCTTAAGCGCCGTTGAGAGTGGTAACTGATTAACCGCATTAATAATCGGCATATGCAGCAAATACAACGAGTAAGATATTTTACCAATAAAATCGCCTAATTTGTTCGCAAGGAAAATGTTGTTATCAGGTACCAAAAAAACCACACAGAAAAACACAGTACTCATCACTAGTAACACTTCATAACTCAACCACATTCTTTGTTTGGCGTCGGAGGTGATCGGGCTAAATTCAGGGTACAGCAAGGGGATTAAACATAAAACTAAGATAAACCCATGTTTTTTCATATAACTTGGGATAACCATGGATTTGTAATGCAGTCCAAAAATCACGCCAACAAAGAAGTACGGTAATGTTCTTAAGATGCTAAACAAGTTGTAGGGCACGCCATAAACATCGCCAAATATTTTTGGGAAATTGGTTAAAAACAACAGGATCATCGTGGCAACGATGGCAACATACACATAGCCAATACGGGTTTTAGCAAACGACCAAAAGAGTAGAAAAATAAAGTAAAACTGCACTTCGGGTGGGATGGACCACAGTACACTTTCGCCATACAAGAATAGTAAATGCCCTAATACGGCGTTGAAATCTTTTATACTGTATAAAATATCTAACTCAGCCAGCGTGGAGAGGTAAGAACCTAGCACAACAAGGAGATACAAAGGCAGCACTCGTCCAACCCTTGCTAGGATGTAGCGTTTTACGTTGTCACCGTTAAAAGACTCGCTCATGTAAAGGTGTGACATCAAAAAGCCGCTTAATAAAAAGAACAGCATAACGCCATAGGCACCTGAACCACCACCTAACGCGCCACCTAACCAGTTGGTGATATCACTAAAGTGAGTAAAAAAGACGATGAGTGCAGCCAGTGCTCTCAAGGTGTTGAGTTTTCTTATTTGCATAGCTTCTTTTACTTTAATTATTATTGGCTAATTGACTTAGTGCTGTGTAGTAACGTGATTTTTTTGGCCAGTTGTTTCACATCAACAATACAAGAGGCGCTATAATTGATTACAGAGAGTGAGTATCGTTGGCTGCCTTAACAAACTTTGCTGTTTGCTGCCAATGTTTGCCCACATAATCTGTCGTATTTTCGTTTCCTGTATTTATCCAAAACTTATCTCTGTTAAACATGTACTTAGGCTTATAACCTTGGGTTAATGATGTTAAAGGATAGTGTGTCCATGACTTATAAGCGCTTTTATCAGTGGCTTCGAGCAAGAACTGCCCTTGTTCGGTGATTGCAACAACCCAAGCATGCCCCGATGTCATGTGCTTACCGCCCACAACTCGAGCATCAATACCCTCTGATATTAACCAATCAGCGAGCAAAATAGCATGGTCTTCGCAATCTCCTCGCAAATTTACGTAGGCTTGGGCCGAGTTTTGCCAGATGTCCAATGCGCCATATTGTTCAGTGTCTGTTTGATAAACTTTTCTGTGTGCGAGAACATATAAAGGCAACCAGTTATTCTCAACTGCAAAAGGGCGAAATCCAACTAAGTAACTGTTTGCAAAATGGTGTTTATAGTCTCTACCCATAGCACTTAGAATATTTCTATTTTGATGTTCACTTGTTTTCGTCTTTTGTGCGCCCCAAAGTAGTAAGTAGGCAGCTCTGTCAGGGTTGGTAGCTTGTGAGCTTACTATGTCATTGATGTACTGCTCGCTTAGCATTTCATTCGATGGAAAAAGAACAGCGGTGCCCTTTTGCGTGGCATTGAGCATTAAATGGTGATCAACATTGTCAGCGGCTGTTTGCACTTTCAATGCTAAATCAGCATCTAGTGGACTAGGTTTCGACTGTTTTGGGTTAAAAATAGAAATAACTAAAACAGCTAAAAAAACCAGTAAAATAGAAAGTTTGTTCACTTAGGATTGAAGCCCAAAACAGATGATTAATGCGACAAAAATCATGATGGCAGAGCTAAAAATGGCAACCGCAATATTATTATTTTGTAGTTCTTTTTGAATGTCTACGTTCTTGAGTAGCTTTTTATCTATGACGATAAGAGCAAAAACAGCGACGAATAAAGAAATAACTGTATAGCTGAGGTTGATGAGTAAGTTGATAACACTCGCGTTAAGAAAGTTCCATTCCATATTAAATTACTTATTGATGATAATTTTCAAATGATAACTTGATTATCTGAAAATTTAAACAAAAGGTGCTGTGCTGGGGGGGGTTATTGGTGATGATTATGACCATCCAATTACTCTAGCAATTACTGAATAGTCATAATGCAGGTTATCTAATATTTCTTTAACAATACCCATAATTCGGATAAGAAGCTTCGATTATTAATGGCTTGTTCTTTTAATTTGGATAACTGTTCTTGCGTTAACCATATACCTCGCTTACTAACCGCATCGGGGTTTTTAAGTATAGATAAGTCGTCAGTTGGGTTCTGTTGTGTGAAAATGAAATCAGCAACGAGTCCTTTTTTTATTTGCCCTATTTTGTGGTCGAGTTTCATGGCTTTTGCGGGTGCATAGGTCGCGGCTTTTAAAACTTCAAAGTTGCTAAGTCCAGCCTGAGCTAATAATGCCATTTCTTGGTGTGTTGCGAGGCCATGTGGTGACCATAAAACACCCGCATCAGAGCCAACCAGCAGCTCAATGTCTAGCTCGTGCATTTGTTTTGTTATTTCAATCAGCTGATTGAGCGTTTTGCGATTATATGTTGCCATTTTGGGCGAAGCGTCTAACCACCTTTTTACTTGATCATTTTCTTCTGCATACGCCAATATGGGAGAAATGTAGTGTTTTGGTATGGTGTTTAAGAAGTCTGCTTTATCTTCACTAATTCTGGTGAGTTGCCAGAATATGTTTAAGGTAGGGGTGATAGGCACATTGAGTTGTTTCAATTCTAATAATACTTGGGTCAATTTTTGCTGATCAAATTGGTGATTGAGTGCACTTTGTAGTATTTCTTCCGTGTGCTCTAAAGATTGTAGGCCTTTTAAGTCACCCCAAGACATGTTGCCAGACAAGTTAGGCCCATGTTTAGCGACGGGCATATCGTACTCGTTGGCTGTGGCTATTAATGATGTAAGGGCTTTTTCATTTAAGCTGCCATAGGCTTTTATTAAGTCGTATCCTGCATTTTTTGCTTCAATAACATATAGGCGAGCTGCATTAGCACTTGCAGTAAAATGTGCAAGAGGGCCATTTTCAGAACCTGTCATAATTGGACTGCTCACAGTTGCGCTTGCACCTATCAACTTGCCCAAATTGACTTGGTCACGCCATATTAACTGCTCTGGTGCACCATTTAAAATGCGTACATGAGTTACGCCATGGGCTAAGTTACTCATCAAGGCGCTAGGATCATAAAAGTGGGTATGCATGTCAATGAGTCCTGGGGTAATGTATCCCCCTTGACCATCAATGACTTCGTAAGAGCTAGAGCTTGTACTTAACTCTCTGTCTATTAAGCTAATATTCCCATTTTTAACGAGAATATTCTGCTCCGTCAGAATAGACTCATGCACTGGGTCAACAATGTTCACATTCGTTAGGATAAAGTCGTTACTTTTTGGCGGTGCAAGTGGGGCATTACAGCCGTTGAGTAACAAAGCAAGTAAAATGCTCGCTAGGATCCAAAGTAGGTTAGCTGGGTTTAGGTTCGTCATATGTTCACTCAAATAAGTTGTTTGATTACCGCTTATTCTGAATTAACGAGCCTAGTTGGGCGTCCAAGTACAAGCATTTAGACGTACAAAATCATGTTTTTGATGAAGCTTTGAGCGTATTTTTGTACTCAGTTGGTGTCATACCTGTTTGTTTTTTAAAAGAATAATTAAATGAAGACTTTGCATTAAAGCCTGCCTCAATAGCAAGTGTAAGTAATGGCTCATTTGGCTTTTCTAACAGTGCATTCTTAATGTACTCAATGCGAAGCGAATTGATATAGTCATTAAAGCTTTGTTGTGTATTTAAATTGATTGCTCGAGAGATGTCACGTATCTGCAGGTTTGTAAGTTGAGCCAATTCAGCAATTGTTAGTCGGCTTTGCATATACCATGCGTTTTCCAGTACCTGTTTGTGTAAATGTTCAAAGATTGCTTGGAATGAGCCTGCCGTCTCTTTATTTTCCTCGTTGTGGGTTTGCGCCGCTATTGGTACCTGATTAAGCATACCGATCACAGCGTGATCTCGATTCAACTTTGCTGTTAGTAACATTAGCAGAAGTAAATTGATAGCTGTGCCAATACCTTGCCCAAGCACATTGAATTCGTGGGTTAAATAAGGCTGTGCATTAAGACGAACTAGATCCAGGGCATTATTAATTGACATAATGATGATAAGCCAGCCTAGCCAGCGTAGCGTAACTTCTTGAGCATCGGATCGATAATCTTGTAGTCGTCGGTTGAATTGATAAATATGATACAGCGCTAATCCAGCGTAAATAAAGCGCCATAATGTACCAACCAAAATAACTTGTTGAGTAAATTGAGTGAATGGCAACGCTAAAATCATAGGAGCAAGATGTAAGTACTCTACTTTATTAAGCTTACTTATCAGTGATTTAACCACCAAATACAGCATTGGGCCTAATCCAATCACAAAGATAGGGGTGACTAAATGGAGTGGCCGAGTGATATTAAGCTCTTCAAGTAAATTGAACGTTGCTGATGCGCAAATCAAGGCAAAAAAACCGCAAATAACTCGATAGCGAGGGTAGGCGCTTAAGATTAATATGCTCAAGGACGCAATGCCCAAACCAAAAGCTTGAAGTAAATTGACTGGGTTTGCTTCAAACATTTGGGTACCCTAATCGGTTCTTGATAATTAGAAGAATATCTAACATGGAATGCCTTTTTCATTAAAATAACTTTTTATTTCATCAAGGTGTGGCTTAAAGTTGCGCCATCGACCGATGGATTTACTATTGAGAGGTTCTCTGACTTGGACTTTACTGGCGGTTGAAACTGGAGCGCTATTTAAATGAAAGTCTAAGCAGGCTTGTTGCCAATTTAGGCCACAGTAGCTAAGTAAGTCTCTTACGTGGAGTTCTGGGTTGGCGACCAGAGATTCGTATTGAAGTAATTTAAAATGGTCACCGTGTAGTTTTTGCCAGTGCTGCATCAGTTTATAAAAACGGCCATAGAACTTGGCCGTGTCCATTAGATCAAGTGAGTAGCGGTAATAGGGGTTGTTGATAGTAAACAGTTGACGATAATTACCAACGCAAGTATCTAATGGGTTGCGTAACAAGCAGATGATTTTGGCATTTGGTAGGGCTTTGCGTATCAAATCAACATAAAAAAAGTTAAATGGTAATTTGTCTATAAAATGTGTGCGCTTACCCGTTACCACGCGAGTGGCATCAAGGTAGGCTTGTCCAAGTTGCTTGAAATCTAGTTGGTAGGCTGCATCAAGCGTTGGAAGGTCTAATACGTGTGGCGTATTCGTTTGCGTTAAGCGTTTAGTGCATATGCCCAAATCTTGTAATTCTCCTGCTGACATGACATCTGAATGGCTGGAGAGAATGCGTTCTACCAAGGTGGTGCCGGAGCGAGGCATGCCTAACACAAAAATAGGTTCGTTACTGTCGTGTCCAATGCTGAGCTGTGTGTGCTCTTCGCTCAGCTTTTTTATATGTTCAAACAGCTTAGTGGATGATTCATTATCGAAGCGGGCCTGTTTGAGTTTACTTTTCTTTGCTTTTTCCAACGCTTCAAAAGCTTGATCATATAGCTTTAAATCTTGGTATTCTTTTGCCAAAGCGTGACCAATGTGCAGTTGAGCATCTGGGTGTTCGATTTGTGAAAAGGCTTCACAGAGGCGCTCTATATGGTTGCTTTGTTGGGTCGCCTTGGTCAGATCCGACAATGCAAAATGTGCTTGGTGGTGTGTCGGGTTAATTTGTATCGCTTTTTCAAAGGCTTGAACAGCCTGAGTGAAGTCTCCTATAAATTTAGCGCACACACCGTAGTTGTAGTAAAACTGTGGGTTGGTTTGTGTGATTTCCAGTGCTTTTTTGTAAAAGCGCATGGCTTGTTCATGTAGACCAATATGGCTCATGGCAACACCTAGGGTATCAGCGCTAAGCGCGTTATCTACACGGGATATATCCACATTGATGGCAATGTTTTTTGCCTGTTCGAGTTGCCCATCCAGCGCATAACATTTTGCTAATTGTGCCAAGTATTCTACGTTGTGTGTCAATCCAAGCGCTTTTTCAATCAAGGCAATGGCTTTTTTGAGCTGCCCAACTTGTAGGTTGACCATGGCTAGCAAAAAATAGGCATCTGCATGGTGTGGATCAACTTGCACAATAGACACTAGGTATTGGTGTGCTTGTTGTATGTTGCCTTGGTTTAGTGCCTTGATGGCATGTTGATGTAGCTGGTTAATACTGAGCGTCATAAGTCATTATTCTTATTGAAAATAAAAAAGGCTCAAACTAGGTTTGAGCCTCTAGCGTAACGCTATCTTAGTTATAGTTCAAATTGGTAATCGAACTTCAGTCCAACGGTAAGTGGTCGGTTTAGATAGTGGCCATAGTTACGCTGGATCTCTTTCCCGTTTGCAGTGGTAATGTCAGCATTACTGCGTCTAACAGACGTAAATGCATATTTGTCGAACATATTATTGACGTATAAAGTGGCTGTCCATTGATCTGCGCTCAGCTTGGCAGAAATGTTACTGAGTGCGTAACCTGGTAGCGTTTCACCATTGTCATGAAGACCGACTTTTGAGATCACATCACTTTGTGCGGTTAATCCATAGTTGATGTCTAATAGTTTGTCTTCAAACACCTCTGTTTGGTAGTTTACCCCTAAGGAAAATTGCTGCTCTGGTGAACCGGGTAACCTATCGCCGTCCATTCCTCCATCTGTACCATCTGTGTTGAATAAGGTTGGCGCATCTTTGGTTAGCTCAACTTTGGTATAGGCGTAAGTAGCGTAGGCGGTTAAAGAATCAGTGAGCATAGCTCTAGTGGCAATTTCAATACCTTTCGCGTTTGCAGATCCTGCGTTGGTGGTGTACGGCAGCTGGCCTATTTCAGTTGCACCGCTTACCTGCGCATCTTCCCAGTCAACATTAAACAATGCAGCATTGAAGTGGAAACGGTTTTTAAGCCAAGTGCTCTTTAAACCTAATTCATAGTTGGTCGTGGTATCTGCTTTGTAAGTGCGCTCTTCGGGCTTTACGCAACCCGTTTGCTGATCTTCTGGAATTGGATCTGGGCATTCGGGGATCGCGTTGACCCCACCGATACGAAAGCCTTCACTCACTGTTGCGTAAGCCATGATGGTATCAGTGAACTGATAACTGGCATTAAATTTAAATAGGTTACCACTGTCGTCATCTGGTTTGCCTTTAAAATCAAATGATATGGCATCTTGCGCCGCACCATTGTATACGGTGTTGCTTAATGGAAAATCTACAGCAGATTGTGTGGTAATTTCATATTCGTAAAAACGAGCGCCCACAGTAACTGTGAGTTTGTCACTGACCTTGTAGCCCATTTCACCAAAGATGGCTTGTTCTGTAATTTCACTTCGGTCTATTGAGTAGTATTCCAAGCTGTCAGGGCGAACTTGCACACCACCAAAGTTTTCTACTGCAAACTGACTAAATCCGGGGGTGTATTCTTTACTGGATGCATCTGATTTTTGCTTATTATAAAAACCGCCCACAATCCAGTTCCAATCAGAATCGCCTTGTGATACTAAACGCAGCTCTTGGGTAAAGTTTTCTTCTTCTTCAATTTCACGGGTAAAAGAGGAGAACGAAGGAAACTCTTCATAGCCGTAATCAAGGCGGATCAATAAGTCAGTTTGGTCTCGTTGACCATCGGAATCAAATTCTGAATAGCCAGTTGCGGATACCAGTTCAGCAAAGCCTAAATCTGCTTTTACTTCTAAACTTAATAATGAGTCGGTTTTGTCTCTAGGCTCTTCGTAGCGGTATGCTGACTCGTATTTGCCAATTTGGGTATTTAAGCCATTGTTGGCGTTCAAAGCGCCATGATGCACAATAGAGCGGCCTTCGCTTTGTTGTTTTTGATAAAAATAGTTGATGGTGCCGTCAAGCCAGTCGTTAGGCATCCAGCGAAGTGAAATACGACCTGTTTTAGTGTATTCACCGTTGTTATCTTTTGCTTGACGTAAGTTCTTATCAACCTCGCTTTGATTTGACCAGTCTGGATCAGGCATTGAAACGCCGGCGTCACGTACAACATAGTTGTAATCAATAAATCCAGGATCTTTGTAAAGGTTAACGCTTGCACGTACTGCCAGCTCGTCTTCTATGATAGGGGTATTAAAAATAAAGCCAGATTCTCCGCCCAATGAGTCACTTTCACTGATCTGGAATACATCACCATAGACTTTACCTGTGGTTAGGTCTAATTCAGGGCTTTTAAGCATATAACGAATGGCACCACCTAAAGTACCTGCACCATATAGCGTGCCTTGTGGACCAATTAGCACTTCTACACGTTCAACGTCGGTTAAACGCATATCGATGGCAACGGGTATTTCGTTGATATAGGTTGCAACAGTACCTCCATCCGAAGAGGGACCTGATGAATTTGTATTCAACCCGCGCACTATGATGGGAGAGCCTGAGCGACCGCCTTGATCGGTGACGGTTAAACCGGGTACCCAACGTGCAACATCGGCCAACTCACCAATATTTTGATCTCGCATGATGTCACCATCCAGTGCTGTGATATTCAGCGGTGCCTCTTGCACCGAACCTGAGCGGCGCGTGGCTGTAATTTGTATGACTTCAAGCGACTTGTCTATTGCCTGTGTGTCATCTGCAAATGCTGATGTTGATGCGAATGACGCGCTTAGAGCGCTATAAACCGCCATAGAGAGTATGCTTGGCTTATACATTGTTTTAATCCCCGTTGTTTGTGTTGTTGCTTTTATGCTCAGTTAGAAAAGCATAAATCAGCATAGGCGACAAGCCTGTATAATATCTTTTATGAATATATATTCACATTATCAGAAAGGGTATGCATTCTAATCTGCGTTTTTTAAAAAATACAGCTAAATTTTGCATTTATATTTTTTCGAAAATATTTTTCGAGGTTGTTTGGATAAACAATGTTTTTGTTGGGTGAAAATACACGTTTTTTGCATTTTTTATCAAATTAAACCCGCTTTACAGGGTGGGCTTGCTGATTTTTTTGATGAGAAAATATAGAAAAGTAAAGCGAGTGCATTCGCTCACTTGTGTATTGATTGTGAGCCAAAGAAGGTGAACTTGCTGAGGGCACTGTGATGAGGTTGGACTACGGCCCTCATGCAGCTTTTATTATTATTGTCAGTGCGCAGCTATGAGTAAGGTCATATCCCAGCAAGTTCAAATAGGGGCCTAAGCCTTACAGTTGATGCTTTCCAACTTGCCATTGGTTATTAGCAAGGTATGTTTCGCCTGCATCAATCGCACCTGACTCTAATGTGGTCGCCATTGAATCATTCCAGCGATTTAGATAACCAAACAAGGAAATCACACCCAAGATCTCAACAATTTCGCCATCATTCCAATGTGCTTTTAGTTGTGCTTCGATATTAGCATCAACCGCATTTGGTACACTCGATGCGGCAAGCGCAAACTCAAAAGCGGCTTTTTCACCGTCGTTAAACAGGTCACTATCACGGAATTGCCAAATATGTTGCAGGCGTTCATCACTCCCACCATAACGCTTAGCGGCTAAAATAGTGTGGGCTTCACAGTAGCGACAACCCGTATTGGCACTCGTTATGTAACCAATTAAACGTTTAAGTTCACTAGTAACTCGGCCGTGATTTTCCATTACCGCTTTGTTGAGGTTAATAAATGCTTTAGCAATGTGAGGACGGATCTGCATTGTCAGTACGCTGTTTGGACAAAATCCGAGTGTTTCATTAAAAAATTTAGCTAACTCAGCGACTTCTGAGTTGGCATCTTGTGCTAGAGGGGTAACTAACGCCATAATGAGTTCCTGTTTAATTATTTTAGTGTTGCATCTGCAACATAATTTAAGCCGTTTTTTCCTGTGTGTCTACAAAAAATGAACATAATTATAAAAAAGGTGTGGTGATTATATGAGCAACAAAGCACGGCAAGCTGCGTTTAAACTTTCAGAGCATATGGATGAACCGTTTGATTTATATACTCATACTCCTTATCGCATTGCGGTGGCCAGTAACCTACTGGCACTTGATAGGGACGCGTATATTCGCAACTTAACAGGGCTTGAAACGCGTGAGATCCGAGTGCTGCTCAATGTTGGCTCATATGGTCCGATTAATGCTGCTGACATTGCTTATCAATCGCGCTTAGATCCCTATTCAGTGAATCGCGCAATTAATACATTACTCAAACTCAACCTTATCCACGCAGATCCAAGTAATGAAAAACAACGAAGTAAGCCTGTTGTACTAAGCGACGAGGGCAAACCTTTATATCAGCAGATCGTTGCGCATATGAAAAAGCGTGAGGCGCATGTGTTAGATGGGATCAGTGAAAAAGAAAAGGCACTATTGCTTGCGCTACTGGAAAAAATAGAGCTGCGCGCCGAAGCCGCTTTGGCAAAAAGTGCGGAAAACATCGAAGCGCAAGGTCAAAGTATTACGCGTGACCAAAAAGAGGTAATACGTTGGCACAAGCGCTCAAGTAAGTAATTTTAGATTTGGGCACGAGTGCTAAAACACAGTTTGCTGTAATTCGTTTACCCAAAGTTTGAGCGAATTGAGCTAGCGCATCGTGTCCATTCTATCTACAACAACAAGACGTTCTTTGATCAAACAAGTCTCTTGCGTATCTTCCAGCGTATCGATATATCGGCCGTTTATCAGCATAGTTGGCTTACTTTGATCGTTTTTATCACTCAGATATAGAACAAAGTGTGCCACGCTCGTCAGCGTATTATCAGTGTTTGGCGTGATTTGGCTGCTGGTAAGCATGTGTATGCTTTTTTTGGTTTTTAAAGCGTTTTCCACTCTTTTTGCAATTTGCTCGCTTGAACTCAATGCAATGTTTAACTTGGGTACTGAAAACGTAGCATCACGAGTGAACAGGGCTTGATAGTGTTCAACAGGACCTTTATCCCTCAGTTGAATATAGTCGTGCAATGTCTTATCACAACGTGCTATCGACTCAGCTGTGCTATGTGCAACTTGTGTCGAATTACAGGCGGTTAATGTAAACGCAGACAAAAGCAATAAAAAATAAGGTTTCATGATGGCTAGCTGTTAACGAAGTTTTACCTAGACTACTGTTCCTAAGTTGATAATTCAATTATATTTAGCGGCGAATAATTTGGTCGTGTATTTCAACACGACAAGAATGCAAGGACTAGAAAATGAAACAATTCGCACTGTTGCCACTGGCTTTATCATCAGTCATGTTGATGAACGGATGCCAATCTATCACTGAGCAAGCAACACAGGTTGATCAACCTCAACAAGCGATGCATGTAGCGGCGCCCATCGCTAAAAAGCTACCCCACACAACGCATATCCATGGCTATGAAATGATTGATAATTATCATTGGCTTAGAGATGACACACGCAGCAGTGCTCAAGTTCTAGCTCACTTAAACAAAGAAAATGCTTATGCAAAAGCGATGCTAGCCAATACCGAGCCTTTACAAGCGCAGCTGTTTGAAGAAATTAAGAGTAAAATTGCCAAGCAAGAGCGTTCGGTTCCGGTGCAAAAGGGTCGATACTATTACTATTCAAACATGGTGGGGGAGCAAGAATATCCTGCGCTTTATCGCAGCCTAGATGTGCAAGGTACTAATCCAGAGTTGCTGATTGACATGAATGTCAACGCGCAAGGTCACGATTACTATGCCATTAAAGAGACCCAGATCAGCCCTGACGATAATTTATTTGCTTATGCTGAAGACACCTTGAGTCGTCGTATTTATACCATCAAAGTTAAAAATCTGACCACAGGTAAATTGCTCGTTGATGAGATAGTGGGTGCAGAAGAGTATTTTGTGTGGGGGAACGACAATAAAACCATTTATTACGTTAAAAAAGATCCGGTTTCACTGCTAGGCACACAAGTATATCGTCATAGGCTAGGCACCCCTCAATCTGATGATGAACTGGTGTATGAGGAGAAAGACCACACCTATTACACTTATTTAGGTAAAAGCAAAGATGGAGAGGAAATTTTCATCCATCATTACAGTACTGAATCAAAAGGGGTTTCAGTGTTGTCGGCTAATGACAATAAATCAAAGCCAAAAAGACTCGTCACCCGTCAAAAAGGTTTAGAGTACTCAATTGCCAAGTTCAACAATTGGTATTACATCTATACCAACTTGAATGCAGTGAACTTCCAATTAATGAAGGCCAAAGTGTCAGAAGTCTCTGACATGAGTGCATGGCAAACGGTGATTGCTCATGACCCAAATGTAAAGTTGGAAGACTTCACTTTGTTTAATAAACACCTAGTCTACAAACGACGTGTACAGGGACAGTCAAAAATTACTATTCGTGCACTTGATACTCAGGCAGAACATGAGCTGACATTTAATGATGCGGGCTTTGAGGCAGAGCTAAAAGGCAACACTCAGCTTGATAAAGATAGTGTGCGCATTAGTTACACCAGCTTAACCACGCCAGAAACAGTGTATGAAGTTGATTTGAACAACTTCAACAAAGTCATCTTGAAGCAAGACAAGGTTTTGGGTGATTTTGATGCTGCTGATTATGCATCCGAGCGTATTTTTATCACAGCAAGAGACGGTAAAAAGGTGCCGGTATCTTTGGTTTATAAAAAATCAATGTTTAAAAAGGATGGCACTAACCCACTACTGCAATATGCGTATGGCTCGTATGGGGTGACAGTAGACCCTTATTTTTCAATTTCCCGTTTGAGTATGTTGGACAGAGGGTTTGTATTTGCTATCGCACATATCCGTGGTTCGCAAATGTTAGGCCGCCCATGGTATGAAGATGGGAAGAAACTTAATAAAAAGAATACCTTCAATGATTTTGTTGATGTAACTAAGGCGCTTGTTGCACAAGGTTATGGTGATGAAAAGCGCATTTATGCGCAAGGTGGCAGTGCCGGTGGGTTACTTATGGGGGCAGTCGTTAATCAGGCGCCAGAGCTATACCATGGTATCCATGCTGCTGTGCCGTTTGTCGACGTCATTAATACGATGTTAGATGAGTCATTGCCGCTCACCACAAATGAATATGACGAGTGGGGCAACCCAAACGATAAAACTTATTTTGATTATATGCGCTCGTATTCTCCGTATGAGCAAGTCAAAGCACAAGCTTATCCAAATATGTTGGTTACAACGGGGCTGCACGACTCTCAGGTACAGTATTTTGAACCAGCAAAATGGGTCGCCAAATTACGAGAGTTAAAAACCGATGATAATAAACTACTGTTTAAAGTAGATATGGAAGCCGGTCATGGCGGCGCATCGGGTCGATTTAACAAGATCAAAGATAGAGCTTTGAATTACGCTTTCTTTATTGAATTGGCCAACGGTCGTTTATAGGAATGATGCAAAAAAGCCCAGAAGTCTGGGCTTTTATCTAACTGACTTGAGTATGTTTTACTTTTTCTTCGGCTTTTTTGATTTTAGCATTCTAGATGCAAGTGCGCAGACGATGTAAATCAGCACAAGTGAATTACCTATCACTAACACCTCTTTATCCGTTGCAAACATCCAAAGCGCGGCCAAGACCACGAATGCAATCGTAAAATGCGACACTAAAGGATTAACTTTCTTACTTTTCATATTTACTACTTTGCCAAAGACATCGACCACGTTTTGTGCGATTATATCGTTCAAACTACAATCAAGCGAGAAAAGTTGTAGCAAACGCTAAAGGTGTAGGAAGAAGGTCGTGTTTTTGGTGCCCTGATCGAGCCTATTCAGCGGTTTTATACTTCTCGTTAGCCTTAAAAGCTTCGGCTTCATATGGCGACTGTGCATAACCATACTTTGCTAAATCAGCGATGTACTTTTTAGAAAACTCATAAAACGACGGTGCATTTTCAATTTGTTTAACGTGTACAAGCTCATGTGCCATTCTTGGTCTATCTAATTGATAGCCATGACGAACGTAAATAGAGTAACCAAAAACCTGCGCGTTATTAACAATGTTTTCTCCAATAAACCCTAAACGCTCACCCATTATTTTTAGTGCTTTATTTTCAAGAGGGTAAGGAACTTGGTCGGTATAAACCACCCTTACTTTTTCGGGGTGTGAAACACCGATTTCTTTAGCAAGTTGAAGCTCTTCTTGGCTGAGAGGTGCGCCTTTAGCTTGCCCTTTTTTATCAGTGTGCTCTGCCCATTGTGCATATTGGGGTAACAATTCCAAAAACTGGCTGACATCCGGTTGGTTTGCTGAAGCGGTGCAACTTAGACCCAGTACTGCAGCTAACAAGATACTTTTGTTAATCATAGGTTCCCTTATTTCTTATTTGAAACAGCAGTATATAGTATAAGCCCATAAATATTGAAAAAAAATCAATGAGAATGCCTTTACTTTGAGAGAAGTCTCCAACAGGTACAGCAATGGAGATTGGGGTAAAATGAAACAGTAGATAATCAGACTGAATAAAACGCACTGTTTGCAATAAAAAGTATCCTGCCATTGCTAAAAGAGCAAATCGGTTACGTCGCCACGTACCATATGCACCGTAAGCTGGTATCACAGAAAAAAGACAACCAAGTAACAATAGGTTTTGCACGTTAGAGTCAGCACTATTGGCCGTTAAAATAAACCCGATTACTGCGTAACACGCACATATAATACTTGCAATTTTATACTGCAAACCAGCTATTCCTCTATATGGCTTTTTGGGTCAATATTTTATGTCTGTTTGGGCTTATATCAAATTTTATTTTAGTTAATAAGATTAAAGTTTCAGAACATTCTGAAACTTTAATTGATCGGCGCTTGTTTTGAACATAAGATGTGCAGGGATCATATAAAAATAAAGAGAAAGGACGATGAATACATTAACAGCGGCACTTATCAGTATTACAGCCATGACGGCAACGGCATATGCAAACCAATCAGATCATCAACATGAATATCAATTTGTTGAAATTAATGGCAATAAGCTAGCCTATTCTTGTAAAGGCCAAGGAGATACCACAGCATTATTAATTGCGGGCATGGGACTCGACGCACACGAAACCTATAAAAACACTTTTCACCGAGCAGAACCAAAGGATTATCGTTTGTGTTTTTACGACAGGGCAGGCACAGGAAAAAGTAGTTTTGCTAAACCTCGCGTAAGGAACATTCTTGAGTTAACACAGGAGCTTGAAGCATTCACTAAAGCAACGAATATGGATCGTTTAGTATTAGTTCCTCATTCATTTGGCGGCTTTGTTGCAAGAGCGTATGCGCATCGCAACCCGACAAAAGTAAAAGGCATGGTGTTAATCGACATTGCTCATGAGTCTTGGTATCAAGATATGAAAAACAAGATGTCGAAGAAAGCTTGGGGTACCATGGAGTGGATCATCAATTGGGAGCGAGATACTCACTCATTGGAAGATTTTGAAGAAGCCTCTTCACATGCAGAATTATATAAAACGGATCGAGATATGCCCGTTACGGTATTGTCTCGTGGTATTCCTCATGTTGGAATAAGAACGACCGGTATGAGCTATGAAGACGTTGATATATATACACAAACATGGAATGACGCGCAGGGAAAAGTAAGGCAGATCAGCGATAATGTAACGCCCGTCACGATGAAGTATGCGTCTCATTTGTTCGATCAAACCGATCCATTTATTGCATTAAGTTACATTGATGAAATGGTCAAAAAAGTGCAGTAAAAGTAAAAAAGTAACGTATTGAAAAACCGCCATAATACCTGTTGGGTTGAATGGCGGTATTTGATGTTTGGTTTAATTTTTATCCGTACATCTAAAGTTTACGGTAACAACATATGGTGCACCCAGTGAATTCTGTGCTAAGGCGCCACCAATGGCAGCAACACCCGCAACGTCGTCAACGTAACCATCGCCTAATATCCACAACCATGTGCCAACTTCAGTAACGCCTTCTGCCGTATTTAGTTTACTCAGGTACTCTTGCTCTGGTTTTTCGCCTTGATAATCAACGTCTTCGTTGATGACATACATGTTCTTATCGCTTTGCTTACAGTAATCTTTTGCCTGATCTAACGCTTCTTTAATGCCAGAGCTACGATCAGTTGATTTGATAACGACATAATGCTGGTTATTTTCGCCAGGTCTTACATCATCATGATGTGCACAGGCGCATAATATGGCAGTGGTTGTCAGTGCAAGGAATAAATTTTTCATGGTGCTCTCTCAATTTGGTGACTTGGCTAAATTATTGCCATTTTGCTTTTTAGTTCCAGTAAGAAACTGTAAAAAACTGCACGCAGACACGTTACTTTTTTATACACACTGACGTTCGTTATTCCCTCAACTATGCTTAGAGCTACTCACGAATGAGTATCGACCGAAGTGAGGCATTGAGCAACAGCGGTGGTTGCTTAGCAGTTTCCCTTATGGGAATAACACATTGTAATTGAAAACTTTTTTACAGTAGTTATGCCTGTTTTGTTGAATCTAATGGTGTGAATAGTTAGGGTAGCAATGTTAGGGATGAGATTTTCTCGGTTGCAGCGTGTGACAATTTTAAAAAGTAATACGGATAGTTATGCATTTATCTTTTAGTCAGCTATATCATTTATCTAGTGGCAAACCGCGCTATCAATATGCGCTTGAGCACCTATACAAGCGGTTTTCGGCCAATCATTGTTTTATTGGTAAATTTGCTGATGATGGCCACTCGGTGAGCACATTGTCATATCTTAGAGATGGAATACTCATTCCCAATATTGTTTATCAGCTTGCGTGTACGCCATGTAAAGATGCAAAAAGCAAAGAAAGTGTTTGTGCTATAGAGGATAATTTGCAGGCTTTATATCCAGATGATGTTTTACTTACACAGCTAGGTGTAGTCAGTTATCTAGGTATCACTCTTCGAGCACCAGACAACCGGCCTGTTGGCATCATGGTTTGCATGTTTGAACAGCCAAGACAGATGGCTGATGAAGATAAAGCATGGTTCACCGAACTGAGTTATTTAGTGGCAATTGAGCTGAGTCATAATTTAGAAATGTCAGAAAAAGAGCATTTGCTGAAGCGCTTAGCCATGAGTGAACGTATCGCCAAAATTAGCTCATGGGTTTGGCATACTGATGAAGATCGACATTGGTTTAGTGATGAAATGGCTAGTTTACTCGGCATTGAGCTTACTTCACTGTCATTTGCAGGCTTTATTGCATGCTTAAAGCTAGAAGATGCACAGCAGCTTCAGCGTATGCTTGAAAATGTAAAAGCAGGTGATATGACGTCATTTAGCTTAAATGTGGCGCACAAATTTTGTGATTCGAATAAGGGGTTATTTCACATTATAGCCCGAGTGGAAAGCAGCCCAGAGAATCCAAAAAGCTTGGTTTTAAGAGCAACGGTTCAAGATGTGAGCTATGCGTCAGCCTTATTAAAGCAACTTGAACTTACGGATGTGGTTTTTAAAAACGCCTCAGAGGCCATTATGATAACCGATAGCCAAAATAGAGTGATGATGGTTAATCGGGCATTTGAACAACTTACAGGTTACTCAGGAGAAGAGTTACAAGGCGCTAACCCAAACGTTCTATCCTCTGGCAAGCAGGATAAACAGTTTTATAAACAGATGTGGCAGCAGTTGTTAGAGCAGGGGAGTTGGAAGGGTCAGATATACAACCGTAGGAAGAATGGTCAAATTTATCCAGAAGAGTTATCACTGAATGTTGTGCGAGATAAGCAAGGTAATATCTCTAACTTTGTGGCGATATTTCACGATATTAGTAAATGGAAACGTAATGAAGCTGAACTAACTTTTTATGCCAATCATGAAGTGCTTACAGGCTTGTTGAATCGCCGTAGCTTTATGATTGCTCTGGATAAAGAGTTAAATGACAAAATTAGTGGCTGTATTGGTAAGGCTTTGCTTTTTATTGGGCTAGACCGATTTAAAGAAGTGAATGATCTGTATGGCCCCGAAGCCGGAGACTATGTACTGGTTGAAGTGGCTGATCGTATTCAACGCGCTATAAAAGCGAAAGACATTGCATGCCGCTTTGGAGGGGACGAATTTGCGGTTCTAATGCATAATCAGGATGAAGAGCAGGCTTTAACGAGTGCAAGAGATATCAGTTCGCAATTAAGTGAGCCGTATGTATTTGATGAATTGACCATTGAGTTGACCGCGAGTGTTGGTGTAGCGTGTCTTGGCACTGACTCGATTAAACCTAGCGCTGACTGGGTGAGAGACGCGGCGCATGCAATGGGTAATGCCAAAAAATATAGGCAGGGTCATGTTGCACTTCACAGTGAGGTTTTGCAAAACGCACACCTGAATAAAATTAAACTCAGAGATAAGCTTAAAATGGCGCTGCGGGAGTCATCGCTTAAGGTGTATTATCAGCCGATCATTGATTTAAAAACCGGGCGTATCAAAAAGTTTGAAGCGCTCGTCAGATGGATTGATACGGACTTTGGTATGGTCTCCCCCTCTGCATTTATTCCTATTGCGGAAGAGTTTGGTCTAATAGACCTTATTGGTCAGCATGTGTTGGAAACCAGTTGTCGAGATCTCGCCTTATTACATGGTGCAGGGTTTGACCATATTAGCTTTTCCATTAATCGCTCGGTCAATGAGTTTAAACAATCAAATAGTCAGCTTACCTTGATCCCAGAAGCGATTGAGAAAGTGGGTTTACCTTTAGAAGCGGTAACAATCGAGGTGACCGAATCTGTCGCGGCAAATAAGTACACATGGCGTGTACTAGACCAGTTACGAATGAAAGGCGTACAAATTGCGCTTGATGACTTTTGTACCGGTTATTCATCACTCAGCAACTTAATTGAGAATCAGGTCGATTTTGTCAAAATAGACAAGTCGTTTGTGGATAGTTTAATTCACGAGCCCAACAAGCAAATACTCATAAAATGTTTGATTGATTTGAGCACCCAACTGGGCCTTGAAGTGATTGCTGAGGGGGTGGAGCATCTTGAGCAACTTAGCATGCTGGAGCAGTTTGGTTGTCACTTAATTCAAGGCTACTTGTACAGCTCTGCCAAACCGATAGATGAATGTTTAGCTATGCTCACGCAAGAGCAAACGAGCTTAATCAAAGCCGTTGATTTACTGAAGTGATAGCCTGAGTGAATAAGTATTAGTTTATTCAGTTGTACTAGCTCAACAACGCTGTTGGACGGCGCCTTGGGGTTAACCCACCTACTTTTGACGTAGGTCGGCATAAGTGGCGAAGCCACGCCATCCGACCATAATGATGAATTCACATAGGAACAGAATGATTTACAGGGTCAATTTTTCCGAGTGTAGCAATTTGTTATCTGTAACCAATCACATAACAAGCCTCGGAGCTCTGAATCTAGTCCTTCTTTCCAATTTCCTGCCGCATCCATCGCTACATAGACTACGCCGATAATATCGTTAGGGATCTCGATTGAGCCTTTAACGAGCGCAGCAACTCTTGAGCGAGCCAGTTTTGCTATAAGGTAGCTATCTGAACAGATTGAGCTGTTACTTAAGTAAGCCCAGCTCCAGCGTTTTTAAGATGGCTTGTGTTCTATCGCGTACTTGTAATTTACTGAGTATATTCGAGACGTGATTTCGCACGGTACCTTCGGCATTAAATACCGCAGAAGCGATTTCTTTGTTCGACTTTCCTGCTACCATTAGGGCTAAAATCTGCTTTTCTTTATCCGTTAAGTCAAACGGTTCGCTTTCAACAGGCTTTTGTTGTGCTTTTATTAGCTGTTGCGTTAACTCGCTTTGCAGCACAATTTCACCCGCATGTACGCGTTCAATGGATCTGACTAATTCTTCCAAAGACACGTCCTTGAGTAAGTAGCCGCGAGCGCCGGCTTCCATACCGCCTAGTAGCAAATCGTTTTCATCAAATGTGGTCAGGATCAGAAATTTAGCGTCACTGCTTTTGGCTTGCATTGCTTGTAGTACTTCAAGCCCTGAGCCATCGGGCATACGCATATCCAGCAAAATGACATCGGCATTAATTTGTGCGTCATTAAATTGCGCTAAAAAATGATTGCCACCCGTGGACTCGCCGGTGACACAAATATTATCCGTTAGGGTTAGCAAAGAGCGCATGCCTTGCCTGATCAGGCTTTGATCATCAACTAAATGTACATTTATTTTATTCATATGGAACTCGAATGGTCAGGGTTAATCCTTGCGGGGAGGGCGAAACAAGTAACGTCCCGCCTAATTGGTTGACTCGCTCTTGCATGCCAGTCAATCCGTTACCAAAGTTTAGTTTGTGGTTGAACATGCCATCATCGCTGATAACGAGTTCAAGTTGAGATTGCTCACGCTTTAGTGAAATAGTCACATTCTCAGCGGTATTTGCATGTTTAAGTGTATTGGTTATGGCTTCTTGGCAACATTTAAGTAAGCATTGTGCGGTATCTAATTGCACCTTGTCTAACTCATCGACGACATGTAAATGTACCTGAACGCGCGGAGTTTGCTGGGCAAGTTGTGTTAGGCACTCATTCAGATCAAAGCCCACACTTTCGCGCTTGTCGCTGACCACTTTACGAGTGGTTTGCAGCGCCGCTTTGGCTTGTTCATAGCAAGAC
Source organism: Pseudoalteromonas sp. ABE4_541 (assembly GCF_056312285.1). Taxonomy (NCBI): domain Bacteria; kingdom Pseudomonadati; phylum Pseudomonadota; class Gammaproteobacteria; order Alteromonadales; family Pseudoalteromonadaceae; genus Pseudoalteromonas; species Pseudoalteromonas sp. ABE4_541. The sequence goes on along the minus strand of NZ_JBSVEM010000003.1, from coordinate 90,542 downwards.
TCTAACTGAGGTTGCTGCGCTTCAGTGCAGGTGCGCCGTGCGATATCTAGATTGATGATCAATGAGGTGAGGGCATGGCCCACCTCATCATGTAAATCTCTGGCAAGTCTTAAACGTTCACTTTGCGCGGAGGCTGTGCTCAGCAAGGTTTGCGTTGACTCTAATTTTGCGTTGGTCAGTGCCAATGCTTCTTTGGCTTCACGCTCGCTGACCATTCTTTGTGTAACAACGAGCGAGAAAAAGTGAAAAGCGATGAACATAGCGGCATCGCTAAACAACCAACCATGTTCCCAGTGGTTTGCTTGACTGAGTAAAAACAGACCGTGAATGGCAAAGATGTAGAGAAAACAAATATATTTCGGTACGTAAAACACCAGTATTGAGCACAGCATAACGCTATAAATGAGCGTGAGGCCCAGTGGAGAAACATAAAACAGAAGACCAACAATGCCAATGATACCGAGCAAAATGACATGACGAACCCGATAACCGTACGATTGGGATTCATTCACAACCAACAAAATCAGTCCGAGCAATAAAAAGTGCAGTAGGTACTCGCCATTGCTTGCCAATGGTGGGGTGATCCGCAACATGCTCGGTATTGCGACCGCAGCCCAGGTAATGAATACCGTGAGAAGCCAAGTTGGTTGATACTTAAACATTGATCCTGAAGCCTTTTTTCTTATCATCTTAACCAGCTTTCGTGGTGCTGAAAAGTACTAAATATGGGGTCATGACATTTGTCATGACAATAACGTGACAATCGTGACTGTGGCAATAATGCTTATTTTATTAATCTAAGGTCATTACTTTTGATTGAGGAAAGAGTCATGGAATATATTCATAAGTTTGCTGTGTATGCCCATATTATTTTAGGTTGTTTTTCGCTCGTGTTGTTTTGGGTCCCTGTAATGGTGAGTAAAGGGAGTAAGACACATAATCGGTTTGGACAGTATTACAACTGGTCTATGTACGGCGTGTCTATATTAGGCATCATCGCCTGTATACTGGTACTAATAGATCCAATGAGCGCCAAACCTAAAGAGTTCAGCGATGCAATTACTCAAGCAAGCTACATAAAACAAAGCCGTGTTTTCTCTTTGTTTTTATTAATGCTTTCTTTGTTGGTTTTAACTTCTATTTACCATGGCGAGCGCGTGCTTAAAGCGAAGGCTCGCAATGAGTTGCTAAGAACCCCGCTTCATTTAGGGTTACTTGCGTCATTAATAACCTCAGCCTTAATTGCTTTTGTGCTTGGTTTACAACACTCACAAACTTTGCTCATGGTTTTTGCCTGTGTATCAGTGTCTGTATCAATCAGTATGCTTCGCTATATTTTTAAATCTGAAGTAGCACCACGTGCATGGCTCATTGAGCATATGGGGGCAATGTTAGGGTCGGGCATTGGTGTTTATACGGCATTCTCAGCCGTGGGTGGAAGACATATCTTTAGCTATTTATTAGGTGAGCAAGCCATTTTTTTAAGCTGGATTATGCCTTCCGTGATTGGTGTAGTCGGCATATTGTGGTCAAAGCGTTACTTTAGCGACAAGTTTAAGGTTGAGGCAGCCTAAGAGTTAAAAATTGGCAGCGCGGACATTGTGCGCTGCCAGACGTTTTAGAGTAACGGTTTTAACACATCATATAATGCGTTGATGTGGTCATCTCTGGCATTTAAAGCAGCGATATAACGGTACTTTTCTCCACCAGCATGTTCAAAAATTTCGCGGTTTTCTACTTCTAACTCTTCCAGAGTTTCTAAGCAGTCGGCGCTAAACGCAGGGCTGATAATCGCAACATCTTTGATGCCCTGTGCCGGATAGCTTTCTAACGTGGCATCGGTGTACGGTTTTAACCACTCAGCTTTGCCGAAGCGACTTTGGAATGTTGTCTCAACCAATGAAGGATCTAATCCCAATTTTTCAACCACTAAGCGAGTTGTTTGTTGGCATAAGCAGTGATACGGATCACCATTGTCTAAAAACAGTTTTGGCATACCGTGATATGAAAACACCAGCTTTTGAGGCGTGCCATTGGCTTGCAAATCTTCGGCAATTGAATTTGCTAATGACTCAATGTACAAATCATTTTTGTGATAGCCGTTGATAAAGTGTAACTCTGGTACCCAACGCCACTTTTTAAGCACATCAGCTACGGCATCAAAGGTCGACCCTGTGGTTGGGCTAGAATATTGAGGGTATAAAGGCAGCACAATAATGCGTGTCAGCCCTTTGTCGCGTAGCGCTTCTAATCCAGCTTCAATTGATGGATTGCCATAGCGCATAGCCATCACAACCTCGGTGTTTTCGAAACCCTGTTTTTTAATCAGCGCGGCTAATTTATCGGTTTGTTGTTGCGAAATATCAACCAGTGGAGAACCTTGCTCTGTCCAAATGCTTTGATAAGCTTTAGCGGACTTTTTAGGTCGCACGCGCAAAATAATACCATGTAATATCATCAACCAAATTAGGCGCGGGATCTCAACAATACGAGGATCGGATAAGAATTCAGCGAGATATTTTCTCAGTGCTTTGGGGGTTGGGGCATCGGGGCTACCCAAATTGGTAACTAATATGCCAGTTTTTTGGTTAAATCGCCCATCATGGGGATTGTCGGTGATCGCTGAAAATCGTGACACACACGGCTCCTTTGATATCTGTTTGAATGCAAAGCATCTAGCTCTGGCCAATTTTACAAGATTATCAGTACGTTCGTCACGGTAAACTCGATCTGTTTGAAAGCCAATCTATAATTTAAATCACGTTACACTGATTAGAACGTTAATCATGGTGTGGTAATCGCATAGTGTGTTTCCAAAATGGGTTTGATGTGTATTGTTTTGACTCTTTTTTTGTGCAATTTAACAAAATATGATTGCATCAAGTGATCAGGAAGAGTAACGTTGCGGCCCATTTTTAACATTATGCGTCAAGTGCTTAAGAATCAAAAAAGGTATAAAGGTGTATGCGAGTTAACCAGCCAGTCACACTGCAGCAGAAACATTTTGCTCAAAATGTTAAGTTGATTTCTGTTACTGACCTACAAGGAAGAATCGTTGATTGCAATGATCATTTTGTTGCGATCAGTGGTTTCTCAAGAGAAGAGCTCATAGGGCAGCCACACAATATCGTGCGTCATCCAGATATGCCTGAACAAGCCTTTGCAACCATGTGGACACAACTAAAAGCGGGTAAACCGTGGATGGGGATTGTAAAAAACCGCTGTAAGAATGGCGATTTTTATTGGGTTGATGCTTATGTAACTCCCGTGACCGAAAAAGGCAAAGTGGTTGGCTATGAGTCAGTTAGACGTTGCCCTGATAAAGAAACCGTTGCACGTGCAGAGGCGCTTTATGGTCAGTTGAAAAATAACAAATCACACACTTTTAAGGTGCCTAAACTAAGAGTGATTTGGCCATTGGTGATGTTGTTTGTTGCCGTGCTACTTTGGGCATTTGTCTCGCAAATGGGTGCTTTTGTTTGGGTTATTTTGAATAGCATGGGAGTGTGTGCTTATAACTTGTGGCGTGATGGTGAGCAATTAAAGCGTTTAGAAAATAGTTTGTCTCATAGCTTTTGTGACGATGTAGCAAAACAAATTTACTCAACGTGGGATGGAACCATGGCGAGCATCCAAGTACGCCTTTTAAGTGAGCAAGCCCATCTTGATACGGTGATAACACGAATTGAACACTCAGCCAAGGATGTTACTTCAGGTGCGCATGAAGCATTAGAAAAAGCCGATGATAGCTATCAGCAGTTACAAAAACAGCAACTTGAAACCGAGCAAGTTGCCACCGCCATGAACGAAATGTCGACAACCATCAACGATGTATCTGGTAATGTTCAGGTGAGTGCAGAACATGCACAAAGTGCGTTGTCAATGGCCGATGAAAGTGCGCGTTTAGGTGAGCGAACTCGCCAAGCGATAGAGGCTCTAGGGCAGACAGTGCTAGAGATCCGAGATTCAGTTCTTGGTGTATCTAAGCAAACTTCACGAATTGCAGATGCAGCACAAATTATTGAGCAAATTGCAGAGCAAACCAATCTACTGGCTTTGAATGCGGCCATAGAAGCGGCTCGCGCAGGCGAGCAAGGGCGAGGCTTTGCAGTCGTTGCGGATGAAGTTCGCCATCTGGCTCAGCGCACACAGCAATCGACCCATGAAATCCACACGATTATTAGTGAGCTCAGTGATAGTACACAAAATGCTGTGAGCATTGCACAGCAAGGTGAGCAGGAGTCACTTTCTGGCATAGAGCAATTAGTACAAAGTACCGATATGCTGAATCAAATTCAGCAGGCGATAAGCCAAATTCATGATATGTCTATGCAAATTGCAGCTTCAGTGGAAGAACAAGCAGCGGTATCTGATGACATTAATCAACAGGTGGTGAATATCGCAAGCCTTGCCAATGACAGCTTAAACAGTGCAGATACGGTGAAGCAAGTGAGTGGCAACCTGACTTCTGTGGCAAGTGATATGTACGAACTAGTAGTGAGGTTCAAACGCTAAAGATGTTCTGATTGTTTTTAATCAAAAGCGCGTTTTTGATTAATTAATTAGCTCGCTTCTTAAATCTTGGTCGCTATTATTTAACCATGTGATTAAATAATAGCGACCTATATGACTTCCTCATCTACTAATAAAGTTGGCCGACCAACCAAGCATAACGACGAAGCTCGAAATGCGCTGATCAATGCAGCAAGATATAAATTCACCAAAAAGCCATACGATAAAGTCAGTATTCGCGAGCTTGCAGAGCACGCGGGCGTGAATTCTGCGCTGATCAAGTACTATTTCAATAATAAAGAAGGTTTGTATAAAGCAATGATCCTCGAAGTAACGGGGCAAGTGATGCGCAACATACAAATGCACTTGAATAGTAATGAGTTTACTTCTATCAGTGAGGTGTTTCGCAGCTTCACGAAAGTGATGAAATTGTCACCTGAGTTTCCGTTATTGATGCTCAAAGAAGTGATCCTAAACCAAGGCGTGTGTCGAGATTTTTTCTTAGAAAAATTAGGCCACTCTCATCTCAATGTGATCGATGCTGTGTATACACACTTCGCTAAGCAAGGAAAAATTAAACCCAATGTGGACCCCATTTTATTTCGTATCTCTTTGATGGGTATGATGATTTACCCTTGGTACATGAGAGAGCTGCTACACAAGATGGAAGGAGTAGAATTTGACGACGTGTTTTTAGAATCCTTGGTACAACATAATACGTTGTTGATGACTAATGGACTGTTTCAAGAAGCTCAGGAGAGCCATGATGATTGAGCGAATAGTCGATTGGTTTAAGGCAGGCCGAAAGCGAGGCTTAGTGCTACTCCCTGTATTGGGTGTGTTATTTCTTGTCGTTATGGTGAAACTAAAATCACCACCAGAAAAAAATAGCGCAGCTACTCAGGTGCCGCCTGTAAAAGTTGGCTTAGTGCAACAGCGCGAGTTACAGCATCAAGTGGTTGGCTATGGGCGCGCACAGGCCAAACAAACTTGGCGAGCTATTTCTGAGGTGGAAGGCCGTGTTATTTACAAACACCCCGATTTAGAAGTCGGGGCTATGCTCCCTGCTGGCACGGTGATGTTAAAAATTGACCCTGTTGATTATGAGCTTAAGCTCGCACAGGCGAAGTACGATTTGAACTCAGCGCAAGCGCAAGCAGATATGATCAAATTCAATCAAAAGAAAACCACGCAATCATTAGCGCTTGAATCGCAGCGTCTGAAAATCCTTGAGCAGGAGTTAAAGCGAAAAGTAGGCTTGCTTGGTAAAGGTTCTGTCTCCCAGTCTGCGGTTGACCAACAACGAAGCCAAGTATTTGCACAGCAGCAGAAAGTTCTGGAATTACAGACCAATGTGAATTTGATCCCATCAGATTTGGAAGTCGCGCAAGCGCGTGTTCAGGTACAATATGCACGCGTCCAAGAGGCGCAGCGACAGTTAGACAAAACCACCATTGTATTGCCACAAGATAGCCGTATTACGGCCGTTAATGTTGAAAATGAGCAAGTGATCACCATGCGTTCGACATTATTTGAGGCTCGCCACTTGGGGGACATGAAAGTAGACGCACAATTTAATTTGACGCAAGCTCGCGCGTTATTGCGTCAAGTTTGGGTGTCGCAAGATATTCATGATCAGGGTCTGCCTGATGTGAGGCGGTTGCCACTGAATGCTACATTACGTCACTACACCAGTGACACCTTAGAGCAGCCCGCACTCACTTGGCCTGCCAAAGTCACCCGTGTGTTACAAAACACTCAAGCCAGCAGCAACAGCCTACAGATGGTGCTTGAAACACATAATAAGTGGCAGGGTTTTAACCCCGTAGTGCAACCACCTTTGTTGGGGGATATGTTTGTTGAAGTCACGGTTCGAAGTCCTGCAAAAGCGTATTTGAGTGTGCCTCAAAATGCACTCAAAGATGGTTATGTGTTTATCGTAAGAGACAGCAAACTGGTTAAAAAACCTGTCAGTGTATTGTTTTCTGGCGATGGGTATGTCGCTTTAGATAGCGGTTTAGCAAATACCGTGTCTGAAGGGGATTGGGTGCTTGTTACAGAACTCATGCCGGCACTGGAAGGCATGTCAGTTCAGGTTATTGAGGGCAATGAATAATGATTGCTTTTTTTGCACGTCATCCTACAGCTGCTAACTTGTTGATGCTCATCATTTGTATTGCTGGCCTCACATCATTACCACAGTTGAAGCGCGAGACATTTCCCGAATTTAGCAGTGACAAAATTGCCGTTACCGTAGTTTACCCTGGTGCTGGACCGAGTGAAATAGAGCAAGCATTGTGTGTGGTGATGGAAGACGCAATTGATGGCTTAAATGGTATTGAAACGATGAGCTGTGAGTCGCGCGAGGGTGTGGCGACGATGACCATAGAAGCGCAAGAAAACTATGGTGTAGCGCTGTTACTGTCGGATGTTAAAACACAAATTGATGCAATCGATAATTTTCCACAACAGATTGAACCGCCCGTGGTAAAAGAGTTGGATAGAGATCAACATTTGATTTCTTTGGCGGTGTCAGCCGACTTGCCTGTACACGAATTGAAATTGTATGCAGAGCAGCTTAAAGCGCGTCTAAAACGCCAGCCTGGTATAGATATTGTTGATATTCAAGGTTTCTCTGATCAACAAGTCAAAATTGAGCTGTCGCTTTTTAAATTAAGAGAACATGGCTTAAGTGCCAACGATGTGGTTGCTTTGCTGCAAAAACAAAACGTAAAGCTACCTGCAGGCAACTTTAGTGATGGCAATAAGCTGATGCAGGTACGCTTTGATCAACAGCAACTCACGGCGAATAGCATTGCGATGCTGCCAATAAAAAGTTTAAGCAATGGTGAGCAAGTCTATCTAAAAGATATAGCGAGCGTTTCAGAAGGGTTTGAGTTAGATGAAGAGCAAGTTAACTTTGATGGTCAGCGAGTTGCCCTGCTAGATATTAAAAAAGCTAAGCGGCAAGATGCCATTAAACTGGTTGACCAAGTGACACAGTGGGTTGTAGAGGAACAACAAAAGGCCCCTCATGGCGTCACACTAACCTTAACGCAAGACACAGCCCAAATTGTCAGAGACCGCCTTAACATGCTACTTAATAACGGCTGGCAAGGTTTTGTTCTTGTCTTGTTGGTGATGTACTTATTCTTCTCATTTCGATATTCGTTTTGGGTATCGATGGGGCTACCTGTTTCATTCTTAGGCGCTTTTGCTCTCATGGCTTTGATGGGAGTCAGTATCAATATGATCTCCATGGTGGCGCTGTTAATGTCTATTGGTATTTTGATGGACGATGCCATAGTAATTGCCGAGAGTATCGCAGCTAAGGTAGAGCAAGGCGAAGATATTGATGGCGATGCGATAAAAGGGGTGTTAAAAGTTGCCCCCGGTGTATTTTCTTCCTTTTTGACCACCATAGTGGTGTTTATTGGTTTGGCATTTATCAGTGGTGATATTGGTAAAGTATTGAAGGATATACCTCTAGTGCTGATAGCAACGATTTTTGTCAGCGTGATAGAGGCTTTTTTCATTTTACCAAATCACTTGATCCATTCATTACATAAAGGGATTAAGGATGAGCAGTCACCATGGGCATTTAAGGCGCGTTTTACGCAAGCATTTGAGCACTTTCGCTCGCAGACATTAACAGCGTGGGTGTATTGGTGTGTAACAAAACGCTATTACTTTGTAGGTGGTGTGGTTGGGTTGTTTTTCATGTCAATTGCGTTGCTTGCAGGTGGCATTGTTAAATTCAAGGCTTTTCCTGTGCTAGAAGGAGATACCTTAGAAGTCAGGTTGTTATTGCCACCAAGTACCCCTTTTTCGATGACGAATGAGGTTGTTGAGCAGTACACTCAAGCATTAAACAAGGTGAATGCCCGTCTATCTGAGAATGAACATAGCTCTCTTGTTGAGCATGTTACAGTTCAGTACAACCGAAATTCAGATGCTTTTGAACAAGGTGAGCACTTGGCTACGGTTCGCGTTGATTTGTTAACTGCACAAAGTCGAAATACCAAAATGGCTGAACTGACTTCACAATGGCGAGACGAAGTTGGCGTGATCCCCGGTATTCAAGCAGTCTCTTTCAAAGAACCTGTTTTAGGGCCGGCAGGTCGGGCAATTGAAATTCGAGTGCATGGTAATGAACTTGATACTTTAATGCACGCGGCACATAAATTAAAAAGTGATTTATCCCGTTATGAAGGGGTATCTAACATCATGGATGATTTGCGGCTTGGTAAAAATGAATGGCGAGTACGTTTACAACCTGGTGCTTTAGCACAAGGGATTGACGGTTATGCATTAGCGAGCCAATTACGCAGCGCTCTTTTTGGTCAAATTGCTGGTGAAATTCAGCGTGATAACACCAGTATCGAGCTGTACGTAAAGCTGCACAAACAGGATAAAGACAGTTTTAGTAAGCTGCTTAACTACCCCGTTAAGTTAAACAATGGGACACAAGTACCGTTGGCCAGCATTGCTCAGCTGAGTGTTGAACAAAGTGTGACACGAATAAATCGTGTAGATGGCCTGCGTACCGTTACCATTACCGCAGATGTGGATGCGCTGAAGGCTAATACTAATGAGATCGTCAATGAAATAAAGGCGAACAGCATCTCACCGTTACTTACAGCGCATCCTAACTTGAGTGTTAGCTATGAAGGTGAAGTGAAAACCGGTGGCCAAACAGGTAAATCAATGGCGGGTAAATTTTTGCTAGGAATGGTTGGGATTTTTATTATCTTGAGTTTTCAGTTCCGCAGCTATTTTGAGCCAGTTATGGTGATGTTGGCAATCCCTCTTGCTTTAATTGGCGTTATTTGGGGGCATTTTATACTCGGCTATGACCTTTCCATGCCAAGCATGATTGGGTTTATTTCTCTTGCGGGCATTGTTGTCAATGACTCTATTTTATTGGTTGCTTTTATTAAATCTCGCGAATTAAATGAAGGATGTTTAGAGCGCTCTGCTGTGCTGGCAGCCAAAGCACGTTTTCGGGCTATCTTTATTACCTCAGCGACAACGATAGCGGGTACGCTACCATTGCTATTAGAAACGAGTTTGCAAGCACAGGTGGTTCAGCCTCTGGTGGTTAGTATGGTGTTTGGTATGGCATTGTCGACCATTCTTATAGTATTCGTGCTGCCTGCTATTTACGTGCTACTTGAGGACTTCAGCTTGACTTCGAAGCACCATTTGCGTGCGGATAAACCATTAACCTAAAAGGTGTTGGCTTGTTTTGCTCAAGTTGTTTTAGCTTGGCAATTGAGGCCGAGCTGAACACATGGCCTTTCGGTAATAACATAATGCCTTGATGGTTATGCACGGGTAACCCAAGCGTCATCCCTGGATTAAGTTGGTCGCAGTTCAAGATTTGCATTGAACCGGTCGCTTGGTGTTGTTTGCTTATCTTGTTGAAGCCTTTATCAAGCGCTGCCACGACATCTGGCGCATATAAATGGCCACTAAATGCTTTGATGTGAGATAGTGCGTCGAGTTGTTTTTGCTCTTCTGATTTGTTGCTCAAGTCAATGGATTGCCAAAAGTCACGCGCTACGCTCAATATTTGTGCGCAAATGGGAATCTCCTGCGCAGATAGACCCGTTGGTATACCCTCACCATTATATTTTTCAAATTGGTGATAAATACCTTCAGTTACTTCATTCAAATGTTGAGCGGGCATAAGCATTAACTGCGCGGTTGCTGGGTGGGTATAAAATAACTTTTTTTGCTGCTCGCTTAGTTGGTTTAAGGGCACGCTGTATAACTCAGGATCCATAGCCAGCAAGCCTACCTGTGCTAAAAATCCTGCCATCCCTGCGGTTTGTATTTGTTTTGCGTTAAGCGACATTTGCTTGGCGATGATACGGCATGTTTTAGCAATATTACTGGCTAATTTACCATCAAGATATGGGTTCGCATTAATAAAGTTATAAAGCAGTTCTACCGTGGCTTTGTGCTCACCTTGTTCATGTGCATGAGCTATTTCAAGCTTTTTAAGTACCTGGCGAATTTGTACAGTTCGCTTTTCTACCAGTTTTTCAAGAGAATGATTGAGCTCATTCAGTTCTTCATTTTGCTTCAATATGTGTGCTTGTAAAATAGTATTACGCCGTTTAAGGCGGTATTTTTCTATCGCAAGTGTAATGACATGAATAAGGTTGTCATTTTCCCAAGGCTTATTAACGTAAGCACATACGTGCGCATCGTTAATCGCACCAATGGCTGTTGTAGGGTCAACATAGGCGGTGAGTAATATCCGTTGTGAATCGGGCGCGAGCTTTTGTGCTTTAGTAAGAAACTCTAGGCCATTCATTTGTGGCATGCGCATATCGCTAATAATGACATCAAACTCGTTGTGTTCAAGTGCCTTTAAAGCCTCTTCACCCGTAGAGTAAGACTGAGTTTGAATATGGTGGTGCCGCAATAGACGAGTGAGTGAACGCAGTACACTGGGTTCATCATCTAAACACAGAACTTGATATGGCCGTGAATCTAACTTTTGTAACTCTACTATATCTTGCATAAAAAACAGTGTATTACCTAGGTGTATGTGAATAAATTTAGTCTACGCTATAAATATGCACAACCTTTAATGAGTAGCTTGACGACAATGGCATCACAGGATTTGATGATATTACTAATAGATGATGATGCCTTGATATTGAAGGCTTTATCGCGGTCTCTGCAACGTTTATATGCGCAGACGAATGTGGTGTGTTTGCAACAACCTGAACAGTTCGAGCAATGTATTAGAGAGCACGGGCAGCCGGACATCATTTTTTGTGATGTGCAAATGCCCACTATATCTGGGTTAAAAGTATTGGATAGTGCAAAAAATATTTGCCCATGCGCCACACGTTGTTTGTTAAGTGGTGATTATAATCGCGACTATCGCAGCCAAGTTGACAACACCATTCATTTTCATTTGGTAAAACCGTTTACGCAGGCGCACTTACAAGAAGTCGTATCCAACACATTAATCATAAAAAGCTTACCGTTAACAAATAAAGTTCATATCGAGCTCGGTCGGCTTGACGGTTTGCCTTGCTTGAGTTCAAGTGTGTCTCGACTAATGGAAATACTACATTCTAATTCTGCTGATATAGCTGAGTTAGCTACTTTGATTAGTCACGACGGTGTGTTGGCCAGCAAGCTTTTACAAATCGCTAATTCTGCATTCATGGGTTATCAAACTCATACACTTGATTTGAAAGAGGCCATAGTTCGGCTTGGGTTGGTTGAGTTAAAAGCTTTGGTAACTTGCTATGAACTTTCGCAACTATTTAACCATGCCGTCAGGCAAGAAGATATCGAAGCATTGATCACGAAGTCGCTAGATAAAGCAATGATGGCCAAATCGTTAACCAAGTACTTGAACTTAAAGACCGATTTTCAGCAAATACTTTTCGCTTGTTGTGTCTTAAGTGCGGTTGGCACGTTAACAAAATCCTGTATTGATACCAACGATACTATCTCGAGCTACACGCTTAGTGCATATTTGCTTGCGCTATGGGGGTTTGAATCGCGCCTTGTTCATGCACAGTTGATTGAGCATTTGGCAACAAGTGACGATGAACTTGTGCTGTTTCACGCTGTTATCGAACAGCTGAACTCTAGTGACTCATTCTCTTTGACATCGGAACTTGAACAAGCGCTGATGGAAACTGAGTATTATGAAAAGGTTTCTGACTGGTACAAAATCCAGTGGGAAGGTAAAGGAGAGTAAAATGAAAGGTATAATCTTTAGAGGTCTTGAAGAATTAGTAGTCAGTAACTATGGCATGCAAGCGTGGAATCATTTGCTTGCACAGCATGTTCCTGATAACCGTGTTTATGTCTCGGCTCAAAGCTACCCTGATGCTGAGCTGATCCATCTTGCTGAGCAAATATCGGTAGAGCTTGATATTCCAATGAATGAGTTACTAAAAGGGTTTGGTAAATTTTTATTTGGCTATTTAGGTCAATTTCATGGCGATTTAGTCAGCCAATTTGCTGACTTTAAAACCCTAATATTAGCCATTGATTCCGTTATTCATGTTGAGGTTGCTAAATTATATCACGAGCCTCATTTGCCCGTGATTGATTGCCGACAATTGTCAGAAAATCAGATCCTGATGAAATACAACTCTAAAAGGCAGTTGTGTATTTTTGCTGAAGGGTTGGCCTATGGCGCGGCTGGCCACTATGACGTTGATTTGAAGGTGACGCATCAGCATTGCGTGCACTCGGGCGACGCTGAGTGTGAGTTGCTGTTGGAATGGAGCTAGCTATGGACAAGTCGCAACAAGATTACATTCAGGCATATCAACGTGAGAGACAAGCTAGAGATGAGCTGGAAAAGCTCCTTGAAGAAAAAACCAGAGCACTATTTATCGCTAATCAAGAACTTGAAGAAAAAATAAAGTTACTACAAACACAGCAAGCGGTGTTAATGCAAACGGAGAAAATGGCCACTTTGGGGACGCTTTCTGCTGGAGTCGCTCATGAAATTAATAACCCGCTAGCCTATTCAACAAGCAATTTAGAAAGTTTAGCGTTTATTAAACCTATACTGAGTGAGTTACTAAGCGCGTCTAAAGCTTTTATTGATGGAGATATTAGCGCGGATGAGAGTCTAGAGATATTTAAAAGACTGAATCAACAGCAATCTTTCGAGTTTGTAGAGGCGGACATTGATGAGCTACTGGAAGATGCTCAGGAAGGTTTGAGGCGAATTGGTGCAACTGTGGCCAATTTATTGAGCTTTGCTCGACCAAAAAACAACCTCTTGGCGATGGGGGATATGGCAGAGTCAATCGAAAGCTCGTTGAAATTACTCAGCAATCAGTTGAAAAGTGTACACTTAATTTGCCACCTACAACCCATTCCACAAACTTACTGCAATGTAGCATCGTTAAATCAAGTGACGGTCAACTTGCTATTAAATGCCAAACAAGCGTGTGAAGGTTTAACGCGGCGTGCTGAAATTGTAATCGAACTCTATTCCAAGCATGATCAAATTATCTTAAGTATTGAAGATAATGGATGTGGCATGAATGATGACACGATCGCGCATATCTTCGAACCATTTTTTACTACCAAACCTGTTGGTCAAGGAACGGGAATGGGGATGGCGATGGTATATGGCATTGTCAATGAACATCAGGGACAGATCAAAATCAGCAGCTCACTGGGTAAGGGCACAAAAATCACTTGTGAGTTTCCTATCTCCACACCTGACAGTGAGCAATAAAGCTGCTCCTTCATAGGCAACCTCAGCTGCACATAAGCGAATTTGGTCAATAAAGCAATTTGGCTCTTACTAAGAGTGGGTTTCTTAACTTCAACTCATGTTTTGAATGGAGTTAATAATCTAAAATTTAACATCTAAGGTTGTGAGTAGCTATTTAACCTTACGTTTACGTAAACGTATCGTTTGTTTTATTTATACTAATTGAGAGCAAAAAAAAATAACATATATTTTTTAGGAATATATTGAATTTACCTGTTATAGGAATTAACGACCTTTAATTTGCTGTAAAGGATATTTTCCATGTGACAATTTGATTTCACAACTCCATGTTTTAAAAAATTAAATTTTTTATTTATTAATATCTTTATATGAATGCAATTCAACTTATTGCTGAAAATAATGAAATGAACTTGACTCAGTATAAAGGTTGTACCTATACGAACATATTACTACTTTTTGCTTGTGAGCCTGTTTGTGGTGTTTAAAAATTAAACGCATGACGATTGACGGCCAAAATTTATGTGTTAGCTTTAATGTTAATTTGTTAAACAAAGGTTACATGTAAAGGTTGGAGATAATTATGAGTTCACAAAAAATACTCAAGTCGGCGCTGAGATTAAGCGCCCTTAGTTTAGCTTTAATAGGTACGCAGTCTTTCGCTTATAACTGTGATGGTGTTCCTGAATGGAGTGCGGGAGGCACTTACACTGGCGGTACAAAAGTTCAACAAAACAAAGTTGCTTATGAGGCAAAGTGGTGGACGCAATCAGAACCAGAAAGCCATTCTGGTCCATGGCAAGAGTGGATTAAATTGGGTGATTGTGACAGCGTTGTCAGTAATAAGAATCCACAAATCAATCAATTAAGCCCTGTAGATAATTCTGAATTTAACGTAAATGACAGCGTTGCCATTGTTGCAAATGCAACGGATGAAGACGGTTCTGTGAGTAAAGTTGACTTTTACGTCAATGGCACTTTGTTAGCAACGGACACGTCAGGTACAGCGGATAACTTTGAGGCCGTTTGGCAAGCCGTTGAGGGTACACACACCATTTCTGTAGAAGCAACCGACAATGAAGGTGCGGTTTCGACCAAATTGAGCCATCAAGTCATTGTTAAGAGCGACACGCCAGTTAACAAAGCACCTGTTGCGGTGCTTAGTATTGTTTCAATGCCAGATCAGATCAAAGTGGGTTCAAGTGTTAAATTTGCACTGTCGGGTACTGATGAAGATGGTCAAGTTAATAAATTAAGTTTTGCGGTTAATGGTACTGAAGTTGTGGCAACAAACGGTAGTGCAACTGAGCATACATGGCAGGCGACTGAGCTTGGTCAGGTGGCCTTTACGTTGACTGTAACTGATAACGAGGGTGCGACTGGTCAAGTGAGTAAAACCGTCAGTGTTGTTGACCCA
The DNA here is from genome assembly GCF_056312285.1 of Pseudoalteromonas sp. ABE4_541. NCBI lineage: Bacteria > Pseudomonadati > Pseudomonadota > Gammaproteobacteria > Alteromonadales > Pseudoalteromonadaceae > Pseudoalteromonas > Pseudoalteromonas sp. ABE4_541. The sequence continues at coordinate 75,372 of NZ_JBSVEM010000003.1, read as the reverse complement.
ACCGCTGACCCTGATGCCTGTAAACCAGCAGGTCTATATCAAACACCGGGTGTAAATACACCTTACTGTACTATTTACGACGAAAATGGTCGTGAGTTAATGGGCCCAGATCATCCTCGCCGCGTAATAGGTTATTTCACAAGCTGGAGAAACGGTGCTAACGGTCAACCTAGCTATTTGGTTAATGACATTCCTTGGGACAAAATTACTCATATTAACTATGCGTTTGCACACGTTGATGCAAACAACAAGGTATCAATTGGTGATCCAAATGCTGCTGGTAACCCAGCAACAAACATGGAATGGCCGGGCGTTGTGGGGGCAGAGCTAGATCCAGCATTGCCGTACAAAGGCCACTTCAACCTTTTGAACAAATACAAGAAACAATATCCGGATGTTAAAACTCTGATTTCAGTCGGTGGCTGGGCTGAAACGGGTGGTTACTTTGGCTCAGACGGCAAACGCGTCAATAGCGGTGGTTTTTATACCATGACAACCAACGCGGATGGTTCTATCAACCATGCTGGTATTGATACTTTTGCCAAGAGTGCGGTTGAATTCATTAAGAAATATGGTTTTGACGGGGTCGATATCGATTACGAATACCCTTCTTCTATGGATGACAGTGGTCACCCAGATGATTTTCCAATTTCTAACGCTCGTCGTGCAGGCTTAAACGCTTCATACCAAGTACTGATGAAACGTTTGCGTGAAGAGTTAGACAAAGAAGGTGAAAAAGACGGCAAGCACTATATGTTGACCATTGCTTCTCCTTCATCGGGTTATTTATTACGTGGCATGGAAACATTCCAAGCAGCCAAGTACCTAGACTACGTGAATATTATGTCTTACGACTTACACGGTGCATGGAACTCACACGTTGGCCATAATGCTTCACTGTTTGATACGGGTGAAGACTCTGAATTAAAGGCTTGGAATGTGTATGGTACCAAAGAGTTTGAAGGCATAGGTTACCTAAATACTGATTGGGCCGTACGTTACTTTAGAGGTGCTGTATCGGCTGGGCGTATCAATATTGGTATTCCTTACTACACGCGTGGCTTCCAAAATGTACAAGGTGGTACAAATGGTCTTTGGGGACAAGCATCATTCCCAGACCAAACGAACTGTCCTCCTGGCACAGGTAAAGGTGAGAAGAACAAGTGTGGTAACGGTGCTGTAGGTATTGATAACTTATGGCATGACAAGAATGACGTTGGCTTAGAAGTGCCTGCCGGTTCAAACCCACTTTGGCATGCTAAGAACTTACAAAAAGGCGTTATGCCAAGTTATGCGCAAGCCTACGGTCTAGATCCAGAAAATGATCCTACGGACAAGTTAACAGGCACATATACTCGCCACTATGACTCAGTTGCTGTTGCACCGTGGCTGTGGAATAGCGAGAAAAAAGTATTCATCTCTATTGAGGATGAAGAGTCAATGGCAACCAAAGTTGATTACGTTATCAACAATGGACTTGGCGGTATTATGTTCTGGGAATTAGCGGGTGACTTTGACTATGACGCGGCGAAAGGTGAGTACTTTATGGGCTCTAGCTTAACGTCTTTGGCATACGACAAGTTCAATCAAAGTGGCGCACCGTACGATGTAAATCAGGGTAATAAAAACTTTGTATTACCTGCCTCTTCAGTAGATGTAAGTTTTGCTGCTAAAGACTTCCCATTGGGTGATGCAAACTATCCAATTAGCCCTACGTTCTCGTTTACCAACAACTCGCAAATTGATTTAACGGGAGCAAAAATCTCGTTTGATGTACCAGTATCGACTTCAGCCATTTTTAAGTCGAATTGGAATGCGCAAGAGAAGCTAGGTATGGCAGTTGACGTCAACGGCTCAAATGCCGCAGGTAATAACATTGGCGGGTTTGAAAATAACTTCCACCGCTTCTCCATTACACTTGTGAACTCGTGGGGTGGTACACCTAAGTCGTTTGCACCGGGTGAAACGGTTAATGCTCAAGTCATGTACTACATGCCTATTACAGGTCCTATCAACTTCATTGCTGAGAAAGACGGTCAGAAATATGCCTTTAAGTTTGAGTATCCAAAATTACCAGATGCGAAACCTGGTGATGGTGGTACAGATCCGGTTACTAAATGTAAAGGCGTTCCAATCGAGAACATCGTTGTCTACCCAACACTACCTCAAGGTACTCACGCGGCTGCGGGTGATTTAGTTCGCCAAGGTGACAAAATCTATGAAGCCAAATGGTGGACAAACAAAGCACCTGAAGGTAGCAGCGATTACCAAAAGGTGTGCACAGTTTCACAATAAGTCTAGGTAATTGATTGGGCAGTGCATGCTGCCCATGGCTAAGGATAGAGTTATGAATAATCAAAGATTAAAAACATCTTTATTAGTCGCGGGTGTGAGTGCCCTTGTCGCGAGCACGTTTAGTTTTAAAGCTTCTGCGCATGGTTTTATGGATTTTCCAAAAGCACGCCAGTCGATTTGTGAAGCGCAAGGTGGCTATTGGTGGCCTGAAGATGGCTCAAATATACCAAATCAAGCTTGTCGCGATGCCTTTTTAGAATCAGGGTATGTGCAGTTTATTCAAGAGCATGAATTTTCAGTTAATACTGCTAATTATAACGATCAAGCGGCTGTTGAGGCGAATGTACCGGATGGCAAGCTATGCTCAGCGGGTTCTAATGAAAAGCGTGGCATGAACTTACCTTCACCGCATTGGCAAAGCACCGAGGTGACGCCAAATGCACAAGATGAGTTGGCCATCCGTTTCAGAGCGACAACCCCTCACAACCCAAGCTTTTGGAAGTTCTATATTACAAAACCAAGCTTTGACCCAGCAGTTGATGAATTACGTTGGGAGGACCTTGAGTTAGTCACTGAACTTGGCAATGTGGACTTTGTTAAAGATCCCGATGGCAAACGTTACTATGACATGAAAATTTCAGTACCCCAAGACCGAGAAGGGCGTGCGATTTTATACACTCGTTGGCAGCGTATTGATGTGGTGGGTGAAGGTTTTTACAACTGTAGCGACATTACTGTAGTTCGTGATACTGGACCTATTACTTGGACCAGTGCAGGGTACTTTGTATCGCAAGGTCAACAAGCAAATGTAGGTGATACCGCTTGGGCACGAGTGTTTGATGCTACAGGTAAGGAACTAGTGAGTACCTCACTGAAAATCACTGACTTCAACCACGGAAATTGGGCAGAGCAACTTGCACAAATGCTAAACCTTGACCATGCAAGTACGGTTAAGATTGGTGTAAAACAAAGCGATGGTTCAATAGTATTTGATGCGCAGAACTTGCTATCAAATGAAGTTTTTGTAAGTAATGAAAATTACACTTACAACCTGACCATTCAACCAAAACCAGATAATACACCGCCGCAAATTCATCCGCCTGAGCCTTTAACCATGGATGAAGCGAGTACAGTAAGTTTACATGTACACGCGTTTGATGATGAACAGCAAGATCTTACATACCAATGGCAAGTGCCAAGTGAATTGGCATGGAGTGGAACGGGCGCAACCATCGAACTGAGAGCACCTGAAGTGTCTGAGGACAAGTTACTCAATATCCGTGTCACGGTCTCTGATGGCGAACTGAGCACGAGTGCCGACATTCCTGTGACGGTAAAAGATACAGATCAATCTAATTATCCCGCTTGGCAAGCAAGCGCGACCTATGTCGGTGGAAACAAAGTCTCTCATAAAGGTCAGGATTACGAAGCCAAATGGTGGACGCGCGGCGAAGAACCGGGCACCGCTCAAGTTTGGAAGAAATTATAAGTTCCTCATTATTCCGCTACGTTAAGCCGTAGTAGCGGTAACAATAATCATCCACCGTTATCGGCTGGATACAACATGTAAATAAGGTTGAGAAAGAAATGAAAATGAAGCATTTAACGGCTGCAATAAGCCTAGCAATGATCTCGGGTTCGGTTGTAGCTGCACCTTCTACACCAAGTTTAAGCTGGGAACCGCAGCAATACTCGTTCGTTGAAGTAAACCTAGATGGTAATGGCTCATACAAAGATTTAGTGAAAGCGAAAGAGCAAGTAAACATTAGCATCAAATGGAATGCTTGGAGCGGCACAGGTGGTGACGGTTACAAAGTGTACTTTGATGACATGATGGTTAATGAAGGAACACTACCTGCGGGCACTAAGAGTGGCACGATTGAGTTCCCTTATAGCAAATCTGGCCGTCATACTTTGTATGTTGAACTATGTGAAGGCCAAACATGTGCTCGCAGTGCAGGTAAAGCAATTGTTATCGCAGACACTGATGGCGGCCATTTAGAGCCTTTGGCGATGAATGTGAATCCAAACAACAAAGATTATGGTACTAATCCAAACTACGTAACAGGTGCTTATTTTGTGGAATGGGGGATTTATGGCCGTAATTTCGATGTCACTCAAATCCCTGCACAAAACTTATCACACTTGCTGTATGGCTTCATTCCAATTTGTGGTGCGAATGAGTCTTTAAAAGAAATTGAAAATGGCAACAGTTGGCGCGCACTACAAAAAGCGTGTGGCGGCTCTGCTGATTACGAAGTGGTGATCCATGACCCATGGGCTGCGATTCAAAAGGCGCTTCCAGGTGTGGATAGTAATGACCCAATTCGCGGTACCTATGCACAGTTAATGGCGTTGAAGCAACGTTACCCAGACTTGAAAATTTTACCTTCAGTAGGCGGTTGGACGCTATCAGACCCATTCCATGGTTTTACTACCAAAGCAAACCGTGACACATTTGTGGCGTCAATGAAGAAATTCCTAAAAACTTGGAAGTTCTACGATGGTGTTGATATTGATTGGGAATTCCCAGGTGGTGACGGCCCTAACGGTGACTTAGGCGACCCAGTAAACGATGGCCCAGCGTATGTTGCTTTGATGCAGGAGCTCCGCGCTATGCTAGATGAGCTTGAAGCAGAAACGGGTCGTACATACGAGCTGACTTCAGCAATTGGCTCTGGCTACGATAAAATTGAAGATGTTGATTACCAAGCGGCATCTCAATACATGGATTACATTTTTGCGATGACCTATGACTTCTATGGTGGTTGGAACAATGTAACAGGTCACCAAACTGCACTTTACTGTGGTTCTCATATCAGTACCGATGAATGTAATGGCACAGGTGTAGATGACAATGGTGAGCCGCGTAAGGGTCCAGCTTACAGTGCGCATAATGCAATTAAACTGTTGTTAGCTCAAGGTGTTGACTCTAAAAAGTTGGTCATGGGGGCGGCAATGTACGGTCGTGGTTGGGAAGGTGTTATGGAAGCTAACGCAACCATTCCTGGGAACCCAATGACAGCACCGGGTAACGGCAAATTTACTGGCACTAACGCACAAGGCGTTTGGGAGCCAGGCATCATGGACTATAAAGGCATTGTTGCTAACTTGTTAGGTCCAAACGGTACTGGTATCAACGGTTTTGAAGCCGGTTATGATGATCAAGCCGAAGCCGCATATGTTTGGAACCGCAGTAACGGTAAATTGCTCACTTATGATAACCCGCGTTCAGTGATGGCCAAGGGTGGCTATGTTAAAGCGAATGATCTCGGTGGTTTGTTTGCATGGGAAATTGATGCAGATAACGGTGATATTTTAAATGCAATACACGAAGGATTAGCCGGCTCTGTACCACCTAACCGCGCGCCAGTTGTCAGTGTGGATAGCCAAGTGTCAGTTTCAAACGGAGGTTCTACGACTGTAACTGCAACTGCAACTGATGCCGACCGTGATGCGTTGACGTATTCATGGACAGGCGATGCGGCGCTAACACTTGCGAATAGTAATAGTGCAAGTGTGAGCGTAACAGTGCCAACAGTCACAGCTGATACTAACTACACACTGACAGTAACGGTATCAGATGGCAAAGTGGACGTCTCTAAAGACGTCACAGTGAAGGTCACAACTGCAACAAATACAGCACCAGAGTTACAGCCGATTGCTGATGTGATGGTTGATGAAAATGCGCAAGTGAGCGTGAGTGCGGTTGCATCTGACGCTGATAATGACGCATTAACGTACACATGGAATGTACCTGCGGGGCTCACGCTTGTGGGTTCTGGTGCAAATGTAAGCTTGACAGCGGGTGAAGTATCACAAGATATGGCTTACACAGTATCTGTTTCTGTATCTGATGGTAAAGCATCTGTCTCTGAGTCTTTTAAAGTAACAGTGAAAGATGTCACTTCGCCAGTAGATGCATGGGACAGCAGTAAAGTATATTGGGGTGGCGACATCGTGTCACACCAAGGTAAACAATACCGTGCAAAATGGTGGACTCGTGGTGAAGAACCAGGAAAAGCACAGGTTTGGGAAGCGCTATAATTTTTTGTAGCTGCAACCTATGACTTGGTGACTCAAGGACGAGCCCAATAACAAATCAAAAAACGCCATCCAGTAGAACTGAATGGCGTTTTTTTCTTGTTGACTCGCAACGAGCATTTGACTTATTTGAGGTAAAGGTCACTTCTCGCAGGAGAATTGGCGTCATGGAAATGTATGAGCAGATATAATATGCTGACGGCAAATTTTATTATGCGGTTTGTATGTATTTATGCAGTCGATTAAGCAGCGCGTTGTTTATACATTTATTCTTTCTTTTGTTTTGTCTGTACTTATGACCTTATGGGTTACTTACCTGAACTTAGGGCTATCAAGCACATTCTTGTATTCATGGGGGAAAGCTTTTTTGTTGGCTTGGCCTGCTGCCGCATTGATCTCTTTTTTTGCAGCACCAATGGCGTTACAGCTCACTAATTATCTACTTTTAAGAGGAAAGTGAAGGTTCGTACTTTACTGAAAATCGCAATAAAATTGGTAATATTGAGGGATCACTCCATACTCTAATCAGAATATAAAATTTGAGATGTTGTACTAGTTTGTATTGCCGCATTTTATTTCTCCCTTTCATTTTTATAACATTCTTATCGCATGCTTGTGAGCGCACTTATAAAGTGGGTGTTGGAACAGCATGGCCGCCTTATGTTATGTATGAGGGTGAACACTATTTTGGACTGGATGTAGAAGCCACACAGCAAGTGTTTTCAGCTGCAGGTATGTGCATAAAGTATGTACGTTTGCCCTCTTCCGCGCGCGGCATTACAGAGTTGGAAAGAGGTTTTATCGACATATTGCCTTCTGCTAGTTATAACGACCAAAGGGCTGAAATTGCATTTTTTAGTGCAGTTTATCGCAATGAAAAAATGCGTTTGTTTACTCTTGATAAATTAGACTCAATTAATAGTTTGGCTCAGTTATTTGCGGCTGATTACCTATTTACTGCAAATCCGGGGGCATACTATGGGCAAGAGTTGTTAGAAATACTTCGTGTTGAAAAGTATCGCAATAACTACTTTGAAGTAGCTAGCTTGGAGCAACGTATGGAGTTGGTGCGTAGGGGACGGGTCGACTTTTTGATTGAGGATGAAGCCAGTGGGATTTACTACAAAAACCAGTTGGGCTATGAAACATTGCAAATACATCCATACGTTATTCATGATAACGGAATCCATTTTATGTTGAATAAAAACGCATTTAGCCTAGAGCAAGTGGCAAAAATAAACCAAGCTATTGCCCATACCTCCAACCTTGTTAAAAAAATTGAAGAAAAGTATTTGGGTAAGGCGGCACAAGACTAAATGAAGGGCAGCACCTTACCCTAATCGCGTTACCTCCAATTCTATTGCACCTCGGTTTAGTCCATAATCGCAAATAATATCGTTGGCAAACGGGGTAAACTCGCCATGTTGATTAATTTTGATATCTCCGCCGCCGTTAAGTGAAAAAGCGTGTTGGTCGTCGGCATTGATACAGCCAACTAACGAAAACCAAGGTCTGCCTGGCAAACGTTTGTAGGGCTCCATCATTTCCATCGGCAACTGCTTCACTCCAAGAGTTCTGTTGGCTCGCTGCCAACCACTGGCTGTCACTTTCTCTGCTTTGTCGTACCATACTTGATCGTCGATTGGGTTAATGCGATAGGTCGCGCCTTTTTCTAACCAGAGCCCTGTGTGATTGTATAGCTCGCAGGCAAATACTTTAACGCGTCGACGCTCACCCACTTGCAAAATATTGAGTTGTTGGGTGGGTAATTCTAAATGTGGGTTTAGACCTTTGCATAGTAAGGTTTCACCATTTGCGTACTCAAGTAGATGGTCTAGTCCCTTTAATGATTCTGGTCTGTAACTGCTGTTGTGATATATCCTTTTTGCAACACTGTGATGGATGACGGGCGGCTCATCACTTATTTGATTATCTTTCATCACGACACATAGGCGATTGGTTGCCTTGAAATTAATATTACTCCAAAAATAATCATGTTGGTGGCTAGGTGCAAGCGCATCCGGTGTAATAGCCAAGTCGTCTGCGTCAATGAGCAAAGCGCCATCATGTGGTAACAAGCTTGCGTAGCTAATTTGGTCGCGGGTAAGTAATTCAATGGAGATCGACAGAGTTTGCAGCCATTCGATTGCGTAACGAAGACAAATATCGGATAAACCACTACGGTAAAATCCGCCCCCGATATCTGAATGACTACCAGCAAACCACACTTCATGCACTTGTGGTGCTTGATTAAACAACGTAGCTTCAAACGCTCTGCGTTTGTCATCTAAACTGACACAATGTAGCGCTGCTTCTACATTATTCGCTACATCATGTTCTGAAAAAATAACATGCTCAGTGCCACAAGTCGCTTTGGTTATTTTACTAAAACCAATTGATGCTATGGTGTCGAATACACATAAATAAACACTGCTATTGATATGTTTTTCAAGGCATTTAGCAAATCTGCGCGCTAAAGCCGCACCGCGACTGAAACCAATTAACAGTACCTTATCATCTGCTTGGTAATGCGCTTCAAAGTCTTGCATAGCTTGTGACAAAATACTTCCCACATCACTACTTAGAGGTGCCAGTATTTGGTTTAAAACTTTTTTTACCGTACTGCCTTGGTTACCTATCCCGCTGTAGTAAAAACAGCGTTGATTGGCAAAGTGACTTTGTGCCTGAGGGTGAATGCGTCCGCCTAAAAACAAATGAAGTTTAAGCACATTACTTATTTCACAGTCTTCTTTAAATTGCTCGGCGCTGTATTGTTGTACATCCCTGGGTTCACTACCTGTGCCATCAAAGCTAAAAACCAAAAGTGACGATTCAGAAGGACTAGACATGGTTTTCTCCTTTTTGAGCAAGTAGGTAGTTGCTAATAACATATTTTTACTGCACGAATTGGGTTAATGCTAAACACAAAGTGTGATACTTTTAAGTCAAACATTCTTCCCATTGAGACCACACCATGGAGCATGGACAGCAGTTGCTAGAAAGCTTATCGCAACATTTTGGATTTGCCAGTTTTAGACCCGGACAAGCAGAAACTATTTCAGGACTTCTTGAAGGAAATTCATCACTGGCTATTTTCCCAACCGGATCGGGTAAGTCGTTGTGTTATCAATTAACTGCATTACATTTGCCTAATTTGACGCTGGTTGTTTCACCACTGTTGGCTTTGATGCAGGACCAAATCGCATTTTTGGCCGCTAAAGGTATCAATGCGGCGAGTTTAGATTCGAGCCAAACTCGAGAACAAAGCCAGGCCGTAATGCAAGGCGTAAGAAAAGGTGATGTGAAAATTCTAATGGTCTCGGTAGAGCGCTTTAAAAACGAACGTTTTAGAGAATTTATTAAGCAAGTACCGGTATCTATGCTGGTGGTTGATGAGGCGCATTGTATTTCTGAATGGGGCCATAACTTTAGGCCAGATTATTTAAAGTTACCGCAGTACCGACGTGAACTGAATATTCCACTGGCACTTTTGTTAACCGCGACTGCCACCAAAAAAGTCAAGATGGATATGGCTAAGCGATTTGACATTGAACAAAAAAACATAGTTCAAACTGGTTTCTACAGACCTAACTTAGACTTAGCCGTGTTAAGTGCACAAGAACAACAAAAGCTACCCATGCTTATTCAACAAATACGTTCTGATCAGGGAGCGGGTATAGTTTATGTGACCTTGCAACAACAGGCCGAACAGGTCGCAAAACAGTTACAAGCATCTGGGATCAAAGCTGCCGCTTATCATGCAGGGCTTGATGATGACCTACGTCGCCAGGTACAACAGCAGTTTATGAACAATCAATTGCAAGTAGTTGTGGCAACGATTGCATTTGGCATGGGCGTTGATAAGTCGGATATCCGCTTTGTTATTCACTATGATTTACCCAAATCCATAGAAAACTACAGTCAAGAAATAGGCCGAGCGGGGCGAGATGGTCAATATGCGCGATGTACAGTGCTTGCTAATCTAGACGGGGTGCCTACGGTCGAAAACTTTGTTTATGGTGATACGCCAGAGCGTGCCGGTATTGAAGCTGTTATTGTGCAGTGTTTGAGTGAACAAACAAACGGTAAGTGGGAAGTACAAGAGCTACCGTTATCTAAAAGCAGTAATATTCGTTTATTGGCTCTTAAAACCCTGTTAGTGCAGTTAGAGCTAGCAGGGGCACTGGAAGCTAAATATGCTTATTACGCAGACTTTAGATACAAGTTCATTACGGTACAAAACAAAGTGCTCAGCCAATTTGATGCGCAGAGACAGGCATTTTTACAGCAAGTGTTTGCGCATACACAATTTAAAAAGGTATGGGGCACTCTAGACATGCAGGCCCTTGTTAATTCAGGCTTTGAACGTGATCGTGTTGTTGCAGCACTGGACTATTTACATGAAAAAGGCCTGATCGAGCTGGAAAGTAAACGCATGGTACAAGTCTACGAAGTGAATGTCGCAAAGATGTCGCAAATAGGCTTGGTTGACACTCTTTATCACTATTTTAAAGAAAAAGAGCAAGCGGAGCTTAAGCGCATTGCTGCCATGATCCGTTTCTTTGAACTAGACCGCTGTTTAAGTGCTAATCTCGCCTTTTACTTTGACGATAAAAATGTGCCGAATGCGTGTGGTCATTGTAGTGTTTGCCGTGGTGATGTTGCTCAATTGTCAGTGAGTCAATCTATTGAAATTCCAGATGATGACACCTTACGCGACACTATTTTTGCTTTACAAAAACACCTTAGGCAAGGCAATGTTTCTGTAAGTAAAGATACTATAATTCGTTTTCTCACGGGGGTTACGACCCCATTCATCTCGCAATATAAACTAAAACAACTGCCAGGTTTTGGCTGTTGTGAAGGCGTGCGCTTTGCACAAGTGACTGACAAGGTAGAAAAACTGGGATTTTCTTAGCGTGCATGCTCATAGAAGGTTCAGGTGCGTGCCGCTATTTTGCTTCTTTTGTATTTAATGAGTGCTGATATGAAAAGATATTTTTCGTTTTTAATACTGTTTTTTAGTAGCCAATTGTTGGCGCAGCAAAATGTGTATACATTCGATGTGAGTGTTGCCAATGTACCACCCAACGCGTTTGAAAATGAAGCTCGACAATATCCAAAGTCGAGTGATTTTATATTGCAGGTTTATCACCCTATGAGTACTCAAGACGGTGAACGAGCCGCCTTGGTGACGGTAAAAAATATGGCCAGCGGTAAGCGTTTTTTTGAAGCGGATCATGTATTGGCGTTATTAGCCAATGGAGAGCGTGTCGCGCCGACGATGTTGAAACAAAAATATGCCTTAGACGGTGGAGAATCTTTGACGGTAACGCTCGAGTTTGGCAAACACGACTACCCCCTGATTAGTGTGTATACTTCTGAAAACTAAAAATAAGTGATAAACAGTGCATTCACATATAGCAAAATTAGCCAATAGTGCAGCAAAGAAAGAACGACTCATTATTGGCTTGATGAGCGGTACTTCATTGGACGGACTGGATGTTGCCTTATGCAGGATCTCAGGGAGTGGCCAGCAAACACAAGTGGATGTTTTGGCTTTTACGACTTGTGATTACCCGCAGAATATCAAGCACAAAATCTTAAACGTATTTGCTAAAGATAAGGTTGACCTAGAGTATCTCACCTTGCTAAACCCGTGGTTAGGCAACTATCACGGGCAGCTTATTAATCAGTGCTTAAAAGCATGGGAGGTGAACCCCGATGACGTTGATGTAATAGCCAGCCATGGGCAAACTATTTACCACTGCCCACATCATCAACATGCTTACAGCGAATTTGGTAATGGTACTTTGCAAATAGGTGATGCTGATCATATTGCCGTGACGACTGGGATCACAACGATAGCTGACTTTAGACAAAAGCATATTGCTGCTGGTGGAGAAGGTGCGCCGCTTGCTCGCTATGGTGATTATTATTACTTTGCAAGCAAGCATGAAAATCGTATTTTGCTAAATATGGGTGGTATTGCTAATTTCACTTATTTGCCCAAAAATTCAGAATTGGACGAGATTATTTGTTCCGATATTGGTCCTGGAAACACGATTATGGATGCGTACATGCGCAAACATTTTAATCAGCCTTTTGACAATGACGCGTTAGTTGCAAAAAAAGGCAATGTTAGTCAAGCACTCTTGGCTGCATTGCAAAGTGACCCATTTTTCGAAAGAGCTTTACCAAAAACAACCGGACCTGAGGTATTTAATTTATCTTTGCTAGAAGATGCGCAATTTAAATCAAAAACACGGTCATTAAGCCACGAAGATGTCATGGCAACGCTTAATGCTTTGTCGGCAAAGGAAATTGCTCATCATATAAATCAGTTAGCTGAGGGTGAAACTGTTGTGTATAGCAGTGGCGGTGGAGTGCATAACCCTTTGCTTATGACACAAGTGGCTAAGCTGCTAAATGACAATGTGACACTGCACAGTAGCGATACGCTTGGTATTCACCCCGATGCGAAAGAAGCGGTTTTGTTCGCTATGTTAGCCAATGAGTGCTTAAGTGGCACGGCAAGTAGTCGTCAAAGCTCACACGTGCCTCAAGTAACAATGGGGAAAGTAAGTTTTCCCGATTAGAAAATAGCAAGTAAAGACGCCATCAGGTTTGCGGTATGACGTTTAACGACAGATGCAATATGTGATGGCGATTCTTTAAGGTTGGGGAAATCATCATTTGCTTGAACACACTGAATGAAAGCATTGTATTCAACCGTATTTTTAACCATTCCATGACGACCCACTAGACTTAATTGCACAATATACTCGCCAGACTCACCTTCTCCTTGCATCAATAAGCTTGCATGGCCATTTTCAATCGTCTGCTTAGTCAAACTGACCTCGGCGTTGAAGCTGCTTGTGCGTCCAGTGACAGGTGTTGCGGATAAGGCAATGGTGTCACCGAGTTGTGCATCGAAAGGCAGTTCACATAAAAAAGGTGTACCTGTCGATGTGTGCTTTAGTTGTAAGGTATCGTACTGCAGCGCGTGTAAACAGGCCTGATCTTCGGCGTGTTCATCTAAAGCACGAGCTGAAAAACTGAGCAGTACTGGTGGTTGTGTCATTTTCAAATGGTTTGGTTAATTTTAAGTGGAGCGCATTATTAATGATCAAAATGACACTTTTATGACTTTGGAGAAATAAGCCACAAATTTGTAGCATTTTTTCATTGCTTGTTAATGATGTAGGGACTAAGTGGAGTCAAAACTCTATATTCATGTGTTGTGAATTTGGGTGTATACGAAATATTCAGTGAGCATCGTTGGAGATGTTGTGGCGCAATTAAAGATCCACCTGAATTTGTCCGTGCGCTTTTTGGGCATAGACTGTAAGCATGATTTGCATTAAGTTACCTCATTTGGATGTTGCTCGAGGTATTAAAATGAATATCACCTATTGCGAAGGGTCGATAGCAGACGTGCTGGACATTGATGCACAGGTGCCAGAATTTCACCAAAAGAATAATCTCGAAAAGATAACACAACGGCTTGCAGGTAAACGCTTTTTGGTTTTGGTGGCTTTTGACGGCGACAAAAAAGTGGGGTACAAACTAGGGTATCTAACTTCAGAATCAGAACTTTATAGTTGGTCTGGTGCAGTTCACCCTGACTATCGAGGTCAAGGCATTGCCAAAGCGCTCCTTAAACGTCAAGAAAAGTGGGCAGTTGATAACGATATTCATTCTATCAGTGTTAAGTCGATGAATCAGTTTCCAGCCATGCTACAACTGCTTATCTCCCAAGGTTATCAGATAGAAGGATATGAAGACAAAGGTACTCCTCAGCAAAGCAAAATATGCTTTGTGAAGCAACTAAACATTAGTCTTTGAAGCATTTATGAAGCAGCGAATGACCAAGATAAAACACTTAATCTTTGTATTTCTAAGCATCACTTCAACCTGCTCGGCCAGTGTGTTTGAGAAAATAGACTGTGAAGAACATAACCCATTACTCACGCCTTATAAAACTGAATTCAAAGGGAACGTTAGCAAAAAGACGCTAGATATTTCTCTTAAAGAGTTTTTTAACAAGCGTGAACAGGCTTATCCTGATACGCCAGCAATACACCGTCGTTGGATTTTGGAGGTTGTTGATAGAAGTACGGGCAAATTTAGCAAAACTCTACCCGTTCGCTCATATCAACAAGAAACCGACGAAGTTGTTATTGAAAAGCACATTATTCAACCTTCTTGGATTGTGACCTTAGGGGGCAATATTTTCATTGGCACAAATTTTGGTGAGTTTGGCGGAGAGTTGCTTAAAATTGACGAGCGTAACCATATAACTTTGTTAGACAACATGAATGTTGAAGACATTTATCAAATGCCATTTGGTGTTGTGGTTACGTCAGGTTTAGCGCATATGAGCTCCAATGAAGGGCGCGTTAGCTTGATTAATCCAAACGATAAAATTGAACCATTGTATGGTTTAATCGGAAAACCGCAGTCATCTTGGTTGTTGAGCAATGGTGACTTACTTATCAATAGTTATCCCAGTGGCTCGCAAGTTTTAACCAAACAAGGTCACCTAAAGCGTGTAGAGTGTATCGCCAATATACGTCGAAAACCCAATTAAGCGTATTTTTATAACGCGGTAAGTCGGGTTGTTTCTAGTCGGTTGGCGGCGCTGCGCGCCTTATGCCAATCTACGTCAAAAGGTCGATTTGTTAAGCCGAAGGCGCTACCCTATGGAGTGTAGATGCACGCGTTGAAGGCTCGTTTATGACATATATCCATCAGTCAGGTCTAAAAAGTCCTAATTAGCGACTCTGACAAATTAAGTTTATTCTATCACTCGCATTTTATATCAAGGACTAAAGATGTATCCCCCATTATTAAAAACAAGCAATGTCGTAATTCGAGCTTTTGAAGACAAGGATTTGCAGCGGTTCGCCGATTATCGCGCACAGGCCAGTGTGGCTAAATATCAGAACTGGAGTGACTATAGCTACCAAAATGCGCTAGAGCTGTTCGCGGGCATGGATTATTCTAGCTTTGGTACCGAAGGGCGTTGGTATCAATTAGCCATTGCGGATATTGAAACGGATAACTTAGTGGGGGATCTCGCTGTGCATTTTATTGATGATGCTCAAGTTGAAGTCGGTTTTACCGTTGACCCTGCATTTCAAGGCAAAGGCATTGCCACGCAAGCTATCCAGACCTTATTACACTACTTATTTTACGAACTTAAAAAGCACCGAGTTGTCGCGACTGCCGATGTGCGTAATGTAGCTTCTTATAAAACCTTGGAAAAATTAGACTTTCGCCGAGAAGCGCACTTTAAGAAAAATGTGTTTTTCAAAGGCGCTTGGGGTGATGAATACCAATACGCTTTATTATGCTCTGAATTTTGTAGATCTGAGTGTTAAAAGTTATAGAGTGAGACGAATAGCCTTTCAGTTTTTTACTGTCTGTTGCTAAATCAATATGAACATCATTACGTATAGTTAGCGGAAATTATTTATAAAGCATACGTTTGTCTATTTTAATTGTATAACTTATTCCTAATTGTTATATTGCGATCGCAGATTTATTTTTGGGTACAATCATTCGTTTTTTGTAACCGTAATTTATTTGCTCAGTAAAACTTAAGGATGAAGAAATGAAAAAACTACTTTTACCATTATTTATGGTCGCCGCCACCGCTTCTTTTAACAGCTCATCATCGGAGCAAGTGTCTGATTTTAGAATGCTAGATAAAAGCTCTCCGGTAAACCTTTATTTGGGAACGTCAAAGGTTAAGCTGGGGTTTAATTTACCATCAGGTCGCTTTGCGCCAATACTGGATACGCAAAACTTTACTCCAGAAGATGTATTAAGTTACAACGCAAGCACTGCAACTCATGTTTGCACACGAGATGGAAGTCAGCAGTTGTTGCAAATATACCTATTGCGAGTTGATAACCTAAAATGGGATGCATATTTTAGCCTAGATAATGAATTGGTGAATATTGAAGGGGGTGCACTGGGTGGCTCTGGCGTTACTAAAGCGTCTATTGAGTTTGATGCAAATGGGCAGTTTGTAAGGCAAATACCTTATCTATTAAATACCGTGATAACTTCACCTCAAAGACTTAAGCAAAAAATTGAATTTGACTTTTACAGTGGTGAAACAACCAGCTTTGATACGTACTTTGCTGTAAAAGAGTTAGGCGTTAACGGCTGTAGATAACATCTAGCCCTCTCATGAGTAGTCGTTGATGATGCACTCGTATTGTCACGATTACTCTTTAAACACTCGACCTTTGACCTCTCCCCTGTTCGGTGGTAGTTACCACAGTGCAATTTTAGCTATATTTCTATATTTTTTAATGTGCTGTTTGATCTAAACAAAAGACTTATGGTCTATTATGTTTGATTATGTATACTGTGCATAATCAAACATAATGGTGCATATCAGAGTGACACGTCATGAAAAAGATCAATTGGCATTTTCAACGTAAAGCGCTAGCAGAGTCATACTTACAAACGGTTTATCAAGGGGCTGTGAGCCGGATAGCTTTGCTCGATGTGCGCCGAACTGGAAAAACCACTTTTTTGCTTAAAGACTTGTACCCCATCGCAATCGATAATGGTTTTATTCCTGTTTACATCAACTTGTGGGGGGAGCCTGACAGCCCCACGTTAGCCATCACTCAGTCGCTGAGCAATACGCTCAGTGCATTAAATGAATCGGTTAAAGGGAGATTGAGTGATTTAGCGAAGAGTGAAATTAAAAAGCTCGAGGTGGGTAATAACGTATTTGGCAAGGCAACCATAGAATTTAGCGACAAAGATGCGCGCAAGCCCAGTGAGTCTGAGTTATTTAAAATTGGCCAATTGGTTGAAGCATTATTTAAAAAATGCGGTGACAAAGTCATTATTATTATTGATGAAATTCAGCACTTAGCGTCTTCAGACAAGTTTTTATCTGTGCAACATGCACTGCGTACCGCGTTAGATACATACAGTGATATTTGCGTGGTATTTGCTGGATCTAGCCGCTCTGGCGTCAATGCCATGTTTTCAGATAAAGACAAACCATTTTATGATTCAGCCTTTATGATCGATTTTCCTAGGCTCGACGAAGAGTTTATACGGCATTGTTGCAGAATATTGAAAAATCACTTCAATTTAGAGTATGACCCGTTGGCACTAAATGATTTTTATGAAGAAATTGACAAATCGCCTTTTTGGATGATGAAGCTCGTCACTTATCTTATGGCTAATCAGGCATCGCTCAAAGAAGGTACGGATTACATCAAAGCCTTGATGATCCAAGATGGAAATTTTGAAAATCTTAAAAAACGTCTCAGAGACATTGATATTGAAGTATTACGGCAAATAAAAAAAGGTAATAACGCGCTTTATAGTGCTCAGATGGTAGAGTATTTGGTCCAGTTAACAGGAAGGAAAGTTACGTCTTCCACGGTGCAAACTAGTGTAAAAAAACTGAAAACGATGACTGTGATCTCTCAGTATGGCGATAAATACTACATTGAATCTCCGGGTTTTATTAAATACATAGAAACTCAGATGATTGATTGAATGAGTACTTTGAAAACAAAAAAATAATTGCGTTAATTTCATTAAAAATTATTTGTAATGGGTACGGTGGTTTGTTATTTATGGTAAGTTGACTAACGAGCTTAGGCTCTCTTATTGATTGAACGTTATAGAAAAGCGGTAAATTTACAGTAAAACTGGATTTTGAGTGATGGATATAGATACACGTATAAAAAGGGCTGAGCGCGGGAATCGAAAACTATTTGGCGCAATGCATCACTTTGTTCTAGTTTTTGCATTTTTTACACTTGTGGTTGCTCTCATGGTATTTATTGATCCTATGATTGGCGTAGCGTGCTCGGGGTTTGTCGCATTCTTCCTGAATTACTACTACTCACAACACACATTTAAACAGCTCAATACGCGCATTAGTTTATTACAGAGAAAAGTTGAGCGCATGGGAAAATAAACGTTTGATTAAAACAACTCACTTTGGTTGTTTAAAATAAAATCAAACGTTTCCAACTCATATGGCGCTTCGCTTATGCCGACCTACCGGACTTAAAAACCACATTAAGCACATAAGTAAAAAACAACAAGGTGATTCACAGTGGCCATTTGCACCGAAAGTAGCTCAAACAAACCCAAATCAGTGACAGTTTATGTTGTGGATGCGTTTGTGCATCAAAGACAAGGCGGTAACCCAGCAGGCGTAGTGTTGGTGAGAGAACGAATAAGTGACCGTTCGATGCAAATGATTGCGCAGCAAATGGGGTTGTCGGAGACGGCCTTTGTATTCGATATAGATCATCAAGGTTACAGCGTTAGATTTTTTACGCCGACACAAGAGGTTGATTTTTGTGGTCATGCAACGCTTGCAGTAGCGCATCATTTGTATAGTACAAAACAGATCCAGGCTGGTACATACCTTCAACAAACTAAAGCTGGGACTGTGGCTGTCAAAGTTGAGTCGAGTGAGAAAATTACCATGCAGCAGAGAGCGCCGCAGTTTGGTCAAGAGTTTGTTGCCTGTGATGTTAGACCATTGTTTTTAACGCCAGATGTTGATTTTGTTGAGCAAAACTTGAAAATCCAAGTTGTTGATACCGGTTTGCCAGATCTACTACTGCCAGTGAAACGCGGTACATTGAACAACTTAACGATCAATCAACAAGCGATGTCCTCGTTTTGTCAGCAGCATGAGCTTGCGAGTATCCATGTCTTTGAACTGTGTGATGAACAAGACTGCCATGCTGCTCATACTAGAAATTTTGCGCCTCATTGGCAAATACCCGAAGAGAGTGCGACGGGCAGTGCCAGTGGCGCATTGGTCGCATATTTACATCGTTATACCAATTTAGTTCACGGCGAAGTTCAATTTTTACAAGGTGTGGCGATGGGCAGTCCCTCTTTGATTAGCGCTCATCTGCAGGATGATGAAAGCATGGGCCCATTAGTCGGCGGAATGGCAAAGCTAGTAAGCACTGAAAATATAACACTGGATTGTTAGTAACGCTTAGCTGCCATGATGCTGCTATACATCTTGAGCAGGGCAGCATCATGGTATTAAAACTTAGCTACTGGCTGGGGATGATTCATTGATGTCAGCTATTTCTGGTTCTTGAATATGTCCTTCAAGCCATCGATTCATCACAACACAAGCCGTCAGGTCGCCAGTAACGTTCAACACGGTTCTACACATATCTAAAATACGGTCTACGCCTAGGATCAGAGCAATGCCAGCAGCGGGTACCCCGAAGCTGGTTAAAATTGACGCTAATATCACAATGCCGACACCTGGCGTACTGGGAGAACCAATAGATGCACCAACAGTGGTTAAAATGAGTAAAACAATTTGGCTATCGGTGAGTGTGATCCCGAAAACCTGAGTGAGAAAAATAGCGGCTACGACTTGATAAAGGGCAGTCCCGTCCATGTTAATTGTGGCGCCCAATGGCACGATAAACTGAACAATAGGCTTCTTAACTTGAAGCTGATGTTCGGCGGTACGCATTGATAGCGGCATCACCGCAGCTGAGCTTGAAGTTGAAAATGCTAATAACTGAGCACTTTTAATTACTGATAGAAATCGTAACGGGTTGTGCTTGCCAATTAGCGTAGCCAGTAGCAGGTAGACGACGAGTAATAGTAACAGCCCTAAAATGACAGTCCCAACATAAGCGGATACGCCTACTAATGCATCAATACCAATACGAATGGTAATATCACATAACAAACCAAATACGGCAAAAGGGGCCAGCAACATTGCCCAGTTAACAACTTGTAATGATAACGACTGCGCTGCTTCAGTTAAATCAAGCAGTAGTACTTTTTGTTTAATGGTTAGGGCAGTCAGTGCAACACCAATGAACCCTGCATACATCACCACGGCGAACATATCTTTATTTAAAGTAGATTGGGTAATATTCTCGGGGATGATCGAAACAACTCTTTCGGGAATACTTTTAGGGGCAAGCTGTTGTGTAGCGACTTCTGTCGTTTGAGCATTTAGAGCAACTAACAATTGGCTATCAACGTAATTACCAGGCTTTATGAATGTTGCTACGACAAGGCCAATACAAACGGCGATAAATGTTGTTGTGACAAAGTAGGGAAAAATACGTAACCCCACTTTTTTTAAAAACTCGGTGTCTTTGTTACCAGCCACCCCTAAAATGATGGATGACATAACTAAAGGAATAACCACCATTTGAATAAGGGCAAGAAAAACCTTTCCTGGTAAGGCAACCCATTGAGCAATTTGGTTTGCACTACTTTCACTTATCAACGCTGCACCTTTAGGCGATAGCAACAGCCCGATAGAAACACCCAATATGAGGGCAATAACAATTTGCAGCCATAGCATCTTTTTTTGCAATAATTGGTGAACAGGGCTGGGAAGGTTCATGATTTTATCCTTACATGGTTTCGCGTAAATCATATCAATAACAAAATGTTAGTATCTTGACCAATATCAAAACTTCAGCGTTGGTGCTAAGTTTAGCGAACATCGCAGCCGATATATTTTCTTTTCGCACTTTACTCAAAAGTAAAATTTGCATTTACAGACTGTTAAATTAAAATTACCTTTCGAAGCTGTTCCTTAATTTTGTACAGTTGAGAATAAAAAGGATCATGGATGATTTTGTTTATTAAATCTGAGTATTCCAGACACTGTCATTCAGCCTTGCGTATTTATTTAAAAAACACATATCCATTCATTTAACTTTTAGGAGAATTTTCATGAAGTTTTGGGAAAAGGATTTTTTCCGAACATTTATAACTAGAGTGTTGTTTACAACCTTATTGAGTGCATGTGGTGGTAACAAAAGTTATACGGTCTCAGATGACCCTAAGCCAATTTTTAAGGGTAAAGATGCTATTGTTGTTGGTGCGGGGTTATCTGGATTAACCGCTGCTTATGAGCTTGAACAGCAAGGCTTTAGAGTCACAGTACTTGAAGCGCGTGATCGTATTGGTGGACGCGTTGCAACCTACGAAATGGGCAGTCAAACAGGTGAGGTTGGTGGGGAGTTTATTGATGGGGTTACTGTCCATAAAGAACTTCATCGCTACGCTAGTTTGTTTAATGTTGAACTTGCTGATACCGGATATTCAGGTGATATTGAAGCGGGGGCATACTACATTGACGGTCAGCTGGTGAGCTACAGTGATTTTGACAACAATTTTAATAGCGAAATTGTGACTGATGTGAACCGATTTTATGATGAGATGAGTCTCTTAGCTGCTGCTGTGTCAGATCCTGAACACCCAGCTAATTCAGAGTTAGCCAAACAGTATGACCAAATGAGTGTCAAAAGTTGGTTAGACGGATTACAACTTCACTCGCCAGCTTACCAACTGGCCGAGCAGTTTGTGCGTGGTGAATTTGACGAACCAAGTCAGTTATCACTGCTGCACTTGGCACAGTATGCCAAGGTTTATGAAAATGTCTCAGATGATGATATTGAATCGTTTCGTTTTTTGAAAGGCGGACGTGCAATGACCAAAGCTTTTGCTGATAACATTGATGGCGAGATTGTTTTAAACCAAGCTGTTACTGATATAACTCAGCAGGGGGGAAAAATTACTGTTACCACAATCACCATGCAACAATATACGTCTGATGTGATAGTAGTCACCGTCCCGCTTAAAGTCCTAGACAAAATCAATTTCTCTCCGGCTTTACCTGAAGTAATGACGGATGCTGCGGGTAAGATTAACTACGGAACTCACTCCAAGGTACTTCTTCGTTACAGCAAACGATTTTGGTTGGAGCAAAACCTAGGCGGGGATACCGTCGTTGCAAGCTTACCGACAGGCTGGACGTGGGAAACCACTGAGCGTCAAGGTGGTGAAGGTGGTATATTAATCGCTTATACTTCAGGTGATTTCAGCTCGATGCAAAAGCATTGGAGCGACCAGCAAATTATCGATACGCGTTTGGCTGAAATTGAGCTTATGTACCCAGGTTCGTCAGCCTACTTTGTCGAGGCAAAAGCACAAAACTGGCTTAATGAAGAATGGACGAAAGGTGGCTTTTTGGCTTATGGCACAGGCCAAGTTACAAAATATTGGGATTTGTTTAAGCAACCAACTGGGCGCATTTATTTTGCGGGTGAACATACCGACACGCTTTATTTAGGGTACATGGAAGGTGCTGTTAGAAGTGGTGTACGAGTTGCTCAACAGATCAGCGAGCTTGGTCTGTAAACTCAATTTTGGTAGGGTTTTCATTATTTAGGAAGCGCTACCATTTTACCAAGACTAAGATAAGCTTAAATGAGTTGCAGGAGAAACAGACTTAATTATGCGAAGAAGAAACCGCTTACTTGGTGTGTTGCTCATTATTCTACTTGGGCTCACGGTTGGCCTAATACTCTATCAAAATTCCCAAAAAGTGTGTTGTATTGATCAGACTCCTGTTGTTCGCCCACAAATGAATGTTGAGGTAAGTTCTGCGCTTGCGACAAGCAGAACAAACTATGTTCCCGCCCCCCATGAAGCAAGTCAGGTAAGTTGCCCGAAACTGAAACACGTCGAGCACTATCTGCAAAGATTGCAAGTAAGCTTTGTACAAGCCAAGGCCATAGGATGGTATTTTGACGGTACTGACAAAACCCAAATAGCTAGTACATTGGCTTCAATATATGGCTATAACAGAGCAATTGAGTGGGTAGAACAGGTCAATAGCCTGTCTCGTTATCACGAGTTGCATCATGAGCTTATTCGACAGTTGAATGCGCTGGAATATAATACTAAAAGAGAACCTGGCAAGATGTATCTACATAACCTAGCCAGTTATCGTGTCACGACTTACACACCTGACTTTGATGTACATAGTCAACTCAATTTATACCCGGACATCGAACAGGCGCTTTGGCAGGGGGAGTTTGAGCAAGCGTTGCAAAAAAGTGATGTTCAACGGGCGATGTTTGCAATTAGCCGGTTAAAAGAGCTGATTGACAACCCGATGTTTTTCCCACATCCACTTCGCAATTTGAACAATATGTTGTTAATTGGTGCACTGCCACCTGTGCAATCGGGTCAGCTATTGGCTGCTTTATTTGAATTAGCGCCTTTATATGTTGTGGGTGAAGTGTCTGTAAGTCCAATTGAACAGTCGTTGAAAGGGTTAGTCGCTGATA
Source organism: Pseudoalteromonas sp. ABE4_541 (assembly GCF_056312285.1). Classification (NCBI taxonomy): domain Bacteria; kingdom Pseudomonadati; phylum Pseudomonadota; class Gammaproteobacteria; order Alteromonadales; family Pseudoalteromonadaceae; genus Pseudoalteromonas; species Pseudoalteromonas sp. ABE4_541. The sequence goes on along the minus strand of NZ_JBSVEM010000003.1, from coordinate 51,883 downwards.
AAAGTGCACGTGAAGTAACGCGCGTCTATAAAACTCAGTTTAAACCCAATGCGCAAATTCAAGCACGCATTGAAAACATAAAAGCACAATACTTTGAGAAAAGTGATATACCACAGATGAGTGATTATTGTGATGATACACTCATCGATGACTCGCTGTTAATTAAAAAGGTTAAGTCATCTGAAGTTGATACAAAGCTCCCTTCAAATTGGTTAGCTATCAGTCGTTATTTATGTCCAGAGCGTGATTATATGTTTTCCCTTAATGCCCTCAATAGTGCGATGAGTAGGTATGGCGTGGAGCTAAACAGCTTAGAAAGCTATGACTCTATATGGCATCAAAAGGAAGCGCTAGCAAAGCTATTACCACACCTCGATGAGTATGAATCAACCATGCTTTACGAGCTTGTTTTTAGTCGTATTAAACCCAGCGTTGAACAAATACATGAGCTACAAACGCATGGACTTATCCCTGAAAATAGTGACTTTTACTCGCTGATATACCATCTGCCCCATGAGAAAAAGAAGCAACTTTTAAGCAAGTACTTGTACCAGTTAAAAAACACCAACGCTATGGGCTTTTCATTGATTGCACAGGTAATGGATAAAAGTTTACGAAGTGATGTTTATGATGATGAAACGATCCCATTTTTGATGTCTCAAGGGCTGGCGCTTAAAGGCCGTGATACAGATATTGACCCGCTTTGGTTTGCTTTATTTGTGATAAGTAATTATCGACAAGGGGATGCAATCCCAATCAATACCTTGAATAGTTTGATTGAGAATACACAGCTCAGCGATTTACACAGTAATATGCTATTTACGATAAAACGTAATGATAGGGTACTGTACGACAAGTTGATCAAACAATTACCCGCATTGACGTTACCAAAGCCAAGTCAGCTTATCGAAATAGAGTGCTTACGATAAGCTACCCTTTACAATTTGGGTTTATTTACACACTTCTTTTTCTTCAACTTCGTCTTTTGGTTGCTCGTTTTCTGCTTCATCTTCGATTTCGTCATTGAAAATATCAGTATTGATGATATGACCATCGACAATCAACATTTGTTCTTGCGCTGTTTTTTCTTCGATACGAGGGTCTAGCGTCGCTGCCAAGGGTGAGTTGGTAATATCTGAAGGGCTTGCCACGTAATCGCTGGGCTCTGGTTTTTCTGCTTTTTGTCTCGCATTGATATAAGTTAATAGCGAATACATGATGATGGTTAAAACCGCAAAAGAAGCATAAAGTGCGTGGTGGCCAAAAAAGGTCATTACTTGTGCTAAAAGCGCCGAACCAATACATGCACCCAACCCAAACGCTACGAGTAACGCTGAAGACACGCCCACTCTATGCTCATCGTCAACACGAGAATTAGCCAAGGCAGAAGACAGTGGATACAAGGTAAATGCAAAGAGCCCAAATATGAATGTCAGCACATAACTTAGCGGCGCTTGGGTTGGCAAGAAAAACAATGCCAGCGAAGTTAAGCCAATGATCACTGCATTTGAGCGCAGTAAAATACTACGGCGAATTTTGTCCGAAATAATCCCCATTGGCCATTGTGCAACGAGTCCGGCGAATATTGTTACAGACATATACATTGCAATTTCTGTCGCATCAAAGCCTGCTTTACTGGCAAATGTAGGAGCTAGACCATAAAAGCTGCCATTGATGATGCCTGCAAAATGCACTGCTGTGAGAGATTGAGGCACTTTTTTTACAAACTCAAACATACTCACTTGAATTGGCTTGAGAGGTTTAGGGTGGATCCGACGAGTTATTGAAATAGGCACTATGCCAATAGACACGGCAATACAAATGAGAAATAGTGGTGCATAGCCAAGCTCAGGAAAGTGAGAGAGTGTGTACTGACCTGCTACCATGCCCAGATACGAACTCAGCATATAAAAAGAGAAAACTCGGCCACGCTGCTCAGGCGCCGCTTGTTCATTTAACCAGCTTTCCAACACCATGTAATTACACATCATGCCAAGACCAACAATAAAGCGCAGCACAAGCCATAAATATATATTGTCGCTAACCCCATGCGTTGCAACACAGGCCGTGACGATTGCGGTACAAGCGCCAAAAGCACGAATATGGCCAACCGATTTGATAAGGTAATAACCTAATTTAGAGCCGCATAAAAGGCCTAGGTAATAACAAGAGGTTAGTAATCCTATCCAAAAAGTCGACACACTGTGCTGGCCTAAATACAGTGCTAAGTATGTGGTTAGAAGACCAGTCCCACCAACGAGAAAGAGATTAGTAAAATACAAAGATGGAAATGACTTCATAATGCTAGCCTAAAAAAGTGTGTTGAAGATAGCTTGCTAAGTTACTAATAGTAGTGATTAAAGCTAATAAAACCAAGCAAAAAGAAGCGAACTGTTCGCGAATATGTACGACGAAGGACATTGGCCACATTCGAGATAATAGCCGTATTTCTTGACTGTGCTCATGATGTTTAATGTTTCTTTATTACATAGAGAGAATGAGGGAATGAGAGTTATTGGGTAGTTTCGTTTATGTACAGCTAAGGTTAATTAATCATATCAATTAATCACATCAATTGAGCATGCTTTATATACCGCTTCAATCAACCGTTCTTTGACAATTGGTTTGCCAACCACATCATCCATGCCCACATCAAAGTACTTTTGTGCGTCGGTTTTCATTACATTAGCGGTAAGGGCAATTATGGGCGTTTTTTCTAATTGTTCCTGAACTTCAATTTTACGGATCTCTTGTGTGGCTGTATAACCATCCATTTTTGGCATTTGCACGTCCATTAATATCACGTCGTAGCGGTTATTCTTAAACATGTCTACTGCTTCCTCGCCATCACGTGCTAAGGCTATGTGTTTGACGAAACCTTCCAGCATTGAACGCGCGACAATCTGATTAACCGCATTGTCTTCCACAAGCAGTAAGGATATATCCAAACTGGATATTTCATCTTCAGGTTGAGTGTTAAGTTCCTCTTCCGCTTTACTTTTCACACTATAAATATCTTTCAATTCAATAAAGTTGCAGCTTTTTTGTTGTAGCAACAGTTCAATGAAATAATCTACTTTTAGGCTTTCGATTGGCTTTAATAAAAAGCCACTGACTTTCGCGTCATGGAGTATTTCCATCTCAACCTTTGCTGAAGACAGCAAAACGATTGGCATTGCTGGGTTATGTTGTTTGATTTTTTTACACAAGGATAAGCCATCATATTCGGGCATCATGTAGTCGAGAATAATGACGTCAAAATTGTGTTTATCAAACTCTGCAAATGCTAAGGTCGGATCACTCAAAGCGGTAACCTGTGCGCCTCTTTTTTGTAGTAACTGGGTATATATTTGCAAGTTAATCTCATTATCATCAACAAATAACACTGATGTGTTTGCTAAGTTAGGTAGCGCATTGTCTTCAAACTCTTTTTGACTTTGCTCACAGGCTTCGCCTTGTATATTGAAGGAAAATGTTGACCCTTCACCCTTGGTGCTTTTAACACTTATATCGCCACCGAGCATATTGGCGAGCTTTTTGGAAATCGCAAGGCCTAGGCCTGTGCCACCAAACTTTCTTGTTATTGAGTTGTCTTCTTGTGAAAACTTATCAAATATGGTCTCCAAAACGTCGGCTTCAATGCCTAAACCAGAGTCAGATACTGATATTTCAATATCAACATAACGCTCTTTTTTACTGTTTAAAAACGCTTGAATGGTAATGTTTCCGCTTTGCGTAAATTTGTAAGCGTTATTAGTGAGATTGCTGATGATTTGTCGTAACCTAACTGGGTCTGATTTAATGAAAGGTGGAATATCAGGGTCAATGCCTAATATGACTTCAATTTGTTTATCACTGGCTTTAATGGAGAGTAATTCGGCTATCTCTTCCAAAAGTGAGTATATATTGAAACCAATCACTTCCAGTTCGAGTTTGTCAGCTTCGATTTTAGAGAAGTCCAAGATGTCGTTCAAAATAGTCAGCAATGATTCCGAAGAGCTCTTAATGATATCACTATAGCGACTTTGTTCATCTGTTAATCCTGATTCAGCCAGCAGTCGATTAACGCCCATGATGCCATTCATTGGGGTTCTTATTTCGTGGCTCATATTAGCAAGAAATTCTGACTTCAATGCATTGGCTTTCTCTGCTTGGAGCTTAGCTTGTTCCAATTCGGTCGCGTATTTGCGTAGTCTCGCTTCTTCTTCTTTTCTATCGGTTATATCGTGAATCGTGCCCACAAATTGAATACCACTGGGGAGCAACATTTCGCTGATGCTCAAAATGATGGGCACTTCGTGACCATCCGCATGACAGGCTGTCACTTCTCTTGATTTACCCACTATTTTAGCTTCTCGGGTTTTCAAATATTGTTTGATATAGTCATCATGTTTTTCTCTGTGCTCTATGCTCGCAAGTATGGATATGTTTTTGCCGACCAACTCAGCTGGGTTATGGCCTAGCACATGTTGCACCGCTTCATTGGCGGATTGAATTGTGCCCTTGTCGTTGATCACTATCATAGGATCGATGGCGGCAGAGAAGATGGTTTTTAGTTCAATATCTGATTTAAGATGTTGTGCTTCATCTTGTTTGATTTGCCTTATTAAAATATAGGCGTAAAAAATTGCGCCAAGCACCATAAGGATAGCTAAGGCAGCAACAATGACTTCAAACGCTTTAAGTTGCTGGGCCATGTGCAGCTCAGACTCAAAGTCAGCAACTTGTAATGATCTTATTTGTTCTGAGAGAGTTGAAATATCTTTTGAAACAGCGGCATAGTGTCTGTCCATTGCTGACATATGCATGGCAGACTGGGTAGTATCCTTTGGGTCAAACTTAGAAAATACCAGTTGTACTTGTTCATCGAGTAATTCAAAATCTTCATATGCAGCATGAACAAAGCTTAACTGCTCGCTCGGGGTTTTCAGTAAATCACTCTGGCTAATGTGATGTTTCACTTTTTCTAGATGATGAATGAATTCCGATTTCGCTTTTTTGTAGGCAATTCGTTCTAAGTTTATTTGGAATGAATCAAATATGTTGTTGCCGGGCGCACTGGTCGCTAAAGCTTTTTGATTTAACTGCGCAATCAGTGATTTTAGATTGGCCCAGCGCTTGTTGGTTTCTACCGTGTCATGGTAAATGCCAATGATCTCTCTGTTAAGATATAAGCTGATTGACACAGTTAATATACTAAACAAAGCTAAGGCAAGGTAAACATAAAACCATTTGGGCTTTGCGGTGTTAAAAAATGCTTTATGAGTCATTAGAGTGGTGGCAGCATCCTGGCGAATGAGACAAATTTAAGTCTAATAGATATTCACTAAAATGCTAGGTGATGCACGGATATGCGCGGGCTGTGCGCCAGCGCAATCGATTTGCTAGAAATTAACTTGTCTTAAGTGGGTGTCTTCGACTTTTATATCCATAAACTTAGGTTGTTCAACACTGAAATCTCCGTTAAGAAGTGCCTCAATAATCTCTATGCGACTGAGTTTTGAATTGAATCCAAACTCCATGTTTTGATATTCCCAGCTTTCTTGTTCTTTGAAGAATAAGAGTATTTGCGCATAATCCGTTTCTTCAATAATAAATAAGTATTCGAACACGTCGTCATTGTTCAACTCTACGGGAATTAAATAAACCCCCTTGCTAGCGGCGATAGGCACAGGGTTTGACGTTGAATAAGCCTGCAAAGCTGAGCGTAAATCTTGCGGTATTTGTTCCGCCAGTAAGCCACCCTTAACAATGAGCGCATCCATGACATCGATTGCTGCAGAATCTGCAGTTTGATTTGCCAATGCGGCTTTAATCCTAACGCCTAGCTTTGGATTTGAGTCGCTATAATGTGCATCAATTTCATACAATGCTTCGCGTCCAGCTTTGCCTAAGTCGTTTGCAAAGTAATAGACATCAATGTCATCCACCTTGGTAGTGCCGTTGTGAATTCGCGCTAATTGGTTTTGTGCGCTGAGATGCTTAAAGTCCAAAAGAGGCGATTGGCTGACTAACAGGGCAGCAATGAGCAACAGCCCTAGTCGGGTATTAATTGGAGCAAGCGAGCGATACCAAGCAAGTTTGTTTTTTATGATACTGATGCTGTAACCGGTAACATAGAGCGTTAAAAACACCCACATAAACACTGCCCACAACCGACTTATACTCAAGCCATATTGCTCCACTCTAAGCCATAAGCCATAGCCGCTGATCCCCATATAAACAGGCAAAAGAGCGAGGCATATGATGAGTATTTGGTAGGCAAGCTTTGGCATTTTCGGTGCACAATCTCCTTGCTGGAACGCCAAATTAAGGGTAAATAACACTAAAGCCGTTAATACAAACACGAGATTACTGCCGCCGTTTTCCCACAGAGGATCAAGCCCTTGCACTGCAAGCGCAACAAGAAAGACCGTACTGAGTAGCACCAGCAGCGGTAATATTGCCAGTGATAATGTTTGGATCAAGTGATTTGCAGTATTGACGACCTTGTTGCTACTGCGCACTTTTAAAACGCCAATGGCATGGGCGAGTGATAGCGCGGGATAAACAAACCAAGGCTCGTAAAATATGTCTTTAAACAGCTCAATATTGATCAAGCCAAACAACTCGGCCCAAAGTACGATAACAAGCCAGACTACCAATGAAAATATGGTGGCTAAAAATAGGGTGATGATGAGACGACAGGTATTTTCAAATAACAACTCGTAACTTACGTGCCATTGTTCAGCTTGGTTACGCATGGAAGCGGCGAACACAAATACTTTGAAGGTGAGTAAGCTCATGATGGTCGCAAAACCAAATCCATGCATAGGCAAATCTGGGCGCTCTGGATAAAGCAGTTGGCTTCCAGTGTACATGCCTAGCAAGAATGCCACGACTGTATAAAGCATCGTGATCGTATAGAAGTTTCGTGGCGTTTCAATAGTGACACCATAAATCAAAATTGATGGTCCCGTTAACAATGCGGCGTAGCAGGCTAAGAGCCAAGCGGGCGAATTCGAGATAGGCCATTCGAAACTATGTGATTGGTGTAACAGCAGCAACCCTAAGCCTTGAAGTAATGCGACGAGTAATAGCCATTTTCCCTGGCTTTGATCAAAATCAGATGTCGTAGTATCCAAAGTGTCTTCCTTTAATATGAACTAAAAATACAATTTTATGCTGGTGTAGGTTAACACTAAATGAGCGAGGCTGCGTTGTCCCAACCGATTTACAAACAATAAATCTTTGTTCGTAAATCGGTGGGTTGTAACCTCTCTATTGCGAGCTACCAAAACGCTTATCCGCAACTGAGGTTAAGTACATTTTTGGAAATTAAGCCTAATCAATATGGAAGCGGCCAACGAGCTGATCCAACCCTTGGGCAAGCTCAACAAGTGCTTTTGCGCCATCTGATAAGCTATCTGATGCAAGACTGACTTGATCCACCGATTCTGTCAGGCCTGCAATTTGATCATGGGTTTGACTAGCCGAGTCACCTTGTTGCCTTGCATCATCTGCAATAGTAGCAACTAAGTTTTTGACTTTAGTTACGCTACACGCAATATCTTCAAACGCTTGGTGTGCTTCTTCAGATTGCGCAATGGCTTCACTTGAGGCGCTGACGCTTTCGGTCATTTTGCTTGAGACAGCTCGGGTTTGCTCAATCAATTTAGTGAGTACTTGTTCAATTTCTTGTGTGGCGTCATGTGAACGTTGAGCGAGGGTTCGAACTTCATCGGCTACCACTGCAAACCCCCGACCTTGCTCACCTGCTCGGGCAGCTTCTATGGCGGCGTTTAACGCGAGTAGGTTGGTTTGTTCTGCGATACCACGAATGACGCCGAGGATATTGGTAATGTTGTTACTTTCGGCTTCAAGCTGTGAAATTTCTGCCGCTGATGCATCCAACGAGGTGTTAAGCTGTGCTACTTGACTTACGGTATTGCTGATCAGCGTATTGCCAGAATGGGCATATTGGTCTGTTTGTTCTATTTCATCTAGCGAACTTTGACAGTTTTGACTTACATTTTGCGCCATATGATGCACTGATTCCGTATTTTGAGCCGCTTGTTGTGCGGTGCCTTGTTGGTTACGGCATTGACTTCGAATGTCATTAATTTGTGTCTCAAAATGTTGTGCAGAATTGTTGAGCGTATGTGCGTTTTGCTGAATATCTTTGACTAGACTATTGATTGAGTTTAAGAATTGGTTAAACCAGCTGGCAAGTTCACTGATCTCATCTTTACCTATCACTTCTAGACGTTTAGAAAGGTTGCCTTCACCTTGCGCGATATCGCGTAACCCTTCTGATACACGTTCAATTGGAAAAACAATTTTATTGGCAAGCACTACGGCAATCACGCCAAAAATAACGAGCATAACTAATGCAATGGCTGTGATGCTCCATGACATGCTATAGGCAGATTGCAAGATTTCGTCTTCATCAATCACGGCTACAAAGCGCCAGTCTAACTTTTTAGAATGATAAATTTTTGCATCCAGCGTTTTGTTTTTGGTTTCGACGGTTATGTAGGGCTTGTTACCGACATTGGCTATTTCCTGATATAAAGTGAGGTCTATGTCGTTAATGTTTTTAAAGTTATTCTCTGGGCGTTTTGGGTCGGCCAAAATCGTATTTTTGCCATCAAGCAAAATTAGGTAGCCTGTTTCACCAAATTTAATGTTGCTGACAATATCGGTCAGTGTAGACAGGGTTACATCAAGAGACTGTACGCCCACAAACTTTTCGCTACTATCAAAAATGCTGGTTGCCACAGACACCATGGCTTGCCCCGTAACGCCTTGATAAGGCTCTGTGATTATTACTTCGTTGCGAGATGATTTAGCTTTTTGATACCAAGGGCGCTTTCGTGGGTCGTAGTTACCCAAGGGTTCGGCTGGATATTGCACAAAACCGCCGGTTTCTGAGCCTAGATAAACAAACAAAAGCTCAGGGTGAGTTTGTCCAAATGAAGTATAAAGTTCAAAAATATAGCCCTCGGCAGGAGAGTTTTTTAGCGGCGTCATGGCCTTTTCAGCGCCAAAATATTGCGTAATGTTATCGGGCATATTTGATACGGCTTGGTGCTGTGCCAAAAACTTTGCGTTGTTTTTCATTTGCTCAAAAAACAACACAAACGTATTTTCAATTTGGCGTATTTCACTGTTTGAAAAGTCTAAAAAGCTTTTGAGAGATTCTTGCTTGGTTTTAGAAATACTAACCGTTGAAATTGCAAGGATGGGCACGATCACAGTGAGCAAAAAACTGATAATTAGTTTTTGGCGCATTCTCATAGGTTGCTCCTGTAGCTAGGCACTTGGCAGGCAAAGGTCAGTGAGTTGTTGTTATTGGTTTTGCCTACTAATGGTTGTCATTGATTGTATTCATTTGCTCCGAATGAGCATCCTTGGCGACTTTTAATGTTCGTTCACTTTTGCACGATGACAAACATTCAGTGCGGTGAATGGTATATAAATCCACAAACGCATTAGCCAAGTATAGTTACAATAATAATATACGCCTAGTTTCGCTATAGTTTCTAGCAACTTATTTGATGCTTTTTAAGTAGTTTATAAAAGTCTGATCGATTGCGTTGGGCAAGCTTCGCTGCTTCTGCAACATTACCTTGGCATAAAGACAGTACCTTTTGAATGTAGTCATATTCAAACTGCTTCTTTGCGTCATTGAGTCCTTGAAAGCTACTTTGCTTGAGCTCTGGGATCGTATTTTCAACAATGTCTTGAGTGATGAGCTTGCCTGAGCACAGTGCCACTGAATGCTCTATCACATTGTGCAGTTGTCGAACGTTACCCGGCCAGTCATAGCCGAGTAAACACGTCATAGCTTGGGGGCTTATCACCTTTTTATCTTCGCTAATGTGCTTAACAAAGCGATTTGCTAGCAATGGAATGTCTTCTGGTCTATCCGCAAGACTGGGTAAGTGCAATGAAACAACATTCAGCCGATAGTATAAATCTTCTCTAAACTCTTTATTTGCTACAGCCAATTTCAAATCCTTATGACTGGCAGAAAGTAAACGTATATCAACAGGTTGTTCGGTTTGACTACCCACCGGGCGCACGCTGCGCTCTTGTAATACACGAAGCAATTTAACTTGTAAGTCCATTGGCATATCGCCAATTTCGTCTAAAAATAGGGTACCTCCATGGGCGCTTTGCACCAAACCTTGCTTATCTTGAGTTGCCCCTGTAAATGCGCCTTTTTTGTGGCCAAATAGCTCTGACTCAAGTAAATGCGCAGGCACAGCACCACAGTTAATAGCCACAAATGGGCCATCACATTGGTTGCTTGCTCGGTGAATGGCTCTGGCTGTGACTTCTTTACCCGTGCCGCTGGCACCCTGTATTAAAATATTGGCCTGACTGGGGGCCAATGCTTGAATATGGCGTACTACTTGCGCCATGGCGGCACTTTGATAGATAAGACCATGGAAATAATGCTTGCTGATCGAGGCATCTCGCTGCTTGTGGTTTTGGATTGTACTTTCAATGGTTTCTAGCAGCGCTTTACTTTCTATTGGCTTACTTAAAAAGCTAACAAAGCCTTGTTGAACTGCTTCAACCGCATCGGGAATAGAGCCATGAGCCGTCATCATGATCACAGGCAGGCCAATATGGTTCTTTTTTATATTCTCGAATAATTCAAAACCATCCATATTTGCCATTCTCAAGTCGGTGATCACTAGATCAACGATGCTTTGTTGTAAAATTTTTAAAGCCTGCGTGCCACGGTGAGCGGTAAGCACAGCATAACCATTCGCCACTAGTCGCATACTTAATAGCTCAATTAATGACTCGTCATCATCAACGAGTAAAATAGTACTTTGGTTCATAGCTCGGCCCCCTCAATTTTTGTGTTTGTTGTTTGATTTAGTGGTGTTGATAATCTCTCTCGTTCGATGAGCGCGAGTTTATTTTTCAGATCTGTAATCGCTTTTTGTGTTTCTTCTAGCATCTTGCCCTGTGCTTGGTAGCGCTTGTTAAGGGCTAAGTTTGCCAGCTTTACTTCACGCAACGCTCTGGTTTGTTGATGCAACATGGAAAAATAGCTTAAGTAAGACTCCGGCCAATTGGTTTGCAGGTGTAGTGACGCGAGCATTTTTAGCTGATTAGTTGTAGAGCTGGTTTTGCAGAACTTAATAAAAAATACACTCAGGGTGTCATCAAACTTATAACCTAGTAGCGGTTGCTTTGCTGAACCTTCACAGGCGTGGTGATGGGCTGAAAGCAACACGCTTAAAGGGGCAAACTGAGCTTGCTTGTTGTTAGTTGGGCCGATAAAGGCGCGGTTGTTGTGAGTGCTATTAAATGACTGGCAACCACTTAACAAAAGAATGATTAAAAGCATCGTTGCATTACGCATAACTCTTCGCTCCGTCACATGGAAATTGAATACAAATATGCGCACCCTGACTTTCAAATTGCCATTCAATGGTACCGCTGAGTTGTTTGACGCATTGCGCGACTATTGCAAGGCCTAAGCCACTGCCTGAGTGCGAATGGCTGTGACTACCACGGTAAAATGGCTCCATCAATTTGTACTGCTCGGTTGCATCTATGCCCGGACCATCGTCGATAACATCAATTTGTATAGATTGCAGGTTTTTAGTCAATGTAACGCGCACTTGTGAAGCAGCGTACTGCAAGGCATTACCTATAAGTTGCGTTAGTATCAACTTCACGGGCAGATACGGCAAAGCATGTTGTCCTATGGTGTTTTGCCAGTCTACATGTATTTCTTGGCGGGTTTTGTGGTCGCTAAAGTGCTGCTCTATTTGTGTTTTGATATGTTCAAGATTCTGATACTGCTGCTCTAAAGGGTGGCTGGCAGCGCTATATTTCAACAAATCGTCTATTAAGTTGCCTAATCGTCCGAGCGCTTTTTCCATAATATTTACAATACGGTTTTGCGCAGGGCTGAGTGAGCCAAAGTCGTCACTTTTGAGTAGACTATTGCCTTCGGTCAATGAAGCCAAAGGGGTTTTTAATTCATGGCTTACGTGTCGCAAGAAGGTATCTTTTTGTTTATCACTTTTTTGCAATTGCTCTCGCAGCCAATCTAGTTTGTTACCCAGTGCCGATAGCTCTTCACTGCCGCCTAGCTTGATTGGCGTATCGAAATATCCGCCACCGAGTTGTTTTATTGCATGTTCAAGGGAAGATAGTTGCAAAGATACTCTGCGGATCATCAGTAAGCTCACTAATGCCAGCAAAGGCAACATGGCTAATAAACCAATTAAAAAGTGTTGGTTCAAATTGGTGAGCTTATCGGATCGTTGCTTTAAATTATTCGCTAGTTGCGTTTGAAGTGCTGGTTCAAGCTCAATTAACAGTGCGTTCACCGTGGCATAATCTAGATTTTTAACTGATGTTTTTGTAGTTAAATCGAGCAGCTGTTGCCATTTTGCAACAACTAAAGGGGATTGACTGGTTTTTTTCAAAATAAATATATTATTTTTTGTTTCAACCCACTTTTGCTCAATACTTTTTTGCAGTGCTGCATCTTCCAATAGCTCGTTATTCAACTGGGCTTTTTCCAATGCCAATACATCCGTTTTTAGCTGGTTAAATTTAAGTATAACTGACTGATTATTATTGTAAATTTCAAGGGTGTAATGTTGGTGGATAGTGAGGTTTTGGGTGTACCACAAAGATAGTATAACGATTGGTAAAGACGCCACTAACAACGCTAAGCGAGTTTGTTGACTCAAAGATTGAGAAAAAAAGCGGGCACTGGCTGGCTTCGTCCGAAAGATACGCGATGTTTGTCGCCAATTTAACCTGTTTATGCGCACGCGATATTGCTCCCAATTGTGATTGTTGCTCAATGGCAACAATGTATCTATATGATTTTTAGATATTTTTTATTTGTGCTTAGTTTTATGTTGCTATTTAGCAACATAAATACTTAATCCATCCTGAACTAAATTAAGGGAATGTGGTTAAATCTTTGATTATTATTGTATTTTTTGTTTTGGCACTAAAGTTGGAATAGTAAGACCACAGCACATCATCGCTTTGAAATCTTAAGTGATGTTTAAAACAAGCCAACGTTGCTAGTGAGTAGGCACTAGCGATGATTAACAAAAGGAATCGCACGATGAAAAATGTATTAATCACAGTATCAATGCTCACCATTTCTTCTGCCTCTGTAGTTGCTCAGGCAGGCAGCTCATTTTCGATGTTAGATGCCGATGCTGATGGCGCCATCAGTTTAAGCGAATCAAAGGCACTGCCAAGCTTAATGTCTCAATTTAAAGACCTAGATAAAAACGCTGACGGTGTTTTAAGCGCTGAAGAGTTTGCTGAGTTTAAGGCTAAGTAATTAGCAGCGAATTAAATAACCCAACATAGGTTGGGAGATATAAATACAAATAACTGGAGTACAACATGAAACTAACACACGTATTTGCACTGACGTTCGCCTCTCTTATGAGCGCATTTGCTTTGGCATCAAGCACCTCATTTGAGTCATTAGACGCAAATAACGATGGCGTCATAAGCCCGACTGAAGCGCAAGTTTCATCAGCGCTTGCAAGCCAGTTTAGAGAGCTAGATGCAAACAAAGACAACGAACTATCACCTGTAGAGTTCGCACATTTTAAACAGTAGGAGAATGAGCCATGAAAACACTAAACGTAACACTGACATCACTTGTATTACTCGCGAGTACTTCAGCAATGGCTGGCCAATTTAGCGACTTTGATAGTAACAAAGACGGCATGATCAGCAAAAGCGAAGCGGCAGCCTCAGAAAGCTTGATGGCCGTTTTTGATGAGCTTGATGCAAACAAAGATGGTGAGTTGTCGCCAGAAGAGTTTAACAAGTAATCCCTAGAGAGTCTTATCTCGTCCAAAGCCCAGCTCGTTCTGGGCTTTTTTTGTGGTGTGTACCAATTAGAATTTGCGACGATTCAACGAGAAGGTCACTTCAGCTTCACCCGTATTAAGGTTAAATGAATTTAGTTTGCCTGAACAAATCGCTTTATCGCGGTAAGAGCCACCTTCACTTTCTGCAATGACATTTTGTGGCAACATGTTACCACTTCTGTAATCTTTCATGACAACAAAGCGAAAATGACATTTAGGTCCAATTGAACTGGTGCCAAATCGGTACTCTAGGTCTACAAGACGCACAACGGTTGGGTAATTACTATAAACACTAAATCTGTCAGTGCCTTTACCTGCTACCTGGTTGAGTGGCTCTGGTGCGTAAGTAGATGCTTCTACGTCTTTATCAGTTAGATAGATTGTGTCACTGCTTGTATCATTTTTAATATTAACTTTAATGTTTGCCAATGCTGATTGACTTAATAACGCAGCGGATAATAACAAAATACCTTTTTTGAACATAAATAATTCCTTTAAGTTTTATCTGAATAATAACTGCCTGGTTCATAAGCAGTTACCATCGATAATATACCACTACGTTCCTGTTTTATAGAAATATCAGCGACGAGAAGATCTTCTTTCTTAATTACATTACCTAGCTGTCCAGATTTTAAACCAAGCTGTTTGCCAAGTTCTTCCATCTCTTTTTGCATTTGAGGGAGGATTTGGTTTTTAACTTTTTGTGCCGCTTGAGCGTATCGTTCGCGTTCTTCTGGTGTCGCGGCTGATTTAGACATCTGCTCATATTCCTGTATATCATTTTTGGCGCCATTAACATCACCAACTCGGCCGTTGTAGCCAAAGTAGATGTCCATAATGTTTCTAGATATCTGTTGCATGTTCTCCTCCTTGGACAACGAAATTAAATTAGAATAGCTAAAGCAATATTAATGCCTAGAAGATTTTTATGTTAGTCTTTTATTCTGTTGTTAAATGCGCATTAATTTTATTTTTTAATTAAATTGCAAATAACGGGAGAAATTAGTTTAAGTGTAGCTTATTGCCGGTGAGCTTATTCTATTTTATGTTTTATAAAAACAACAACGCAGCAAAACTTGCATGCGCGCAAGTTTTGCAGAGCCTGTGACTAATAAATTGTTAGCATTGGATTGTACACCAGACCCTTAAGGGCTTTGGACGACCACACTTCGCATTATTATCGAGTGTCTTTTTAAATCTCTATCGTGGATTTAGCTCAGGGATCTTTGGCTGACCGTGTTGTTGATTTGCTAGAAGGAAGGCTAGATAGGGGGGGCGAATTGGCAAGTTGTCTTATCCAAACCTCGTTGCACGTAAACTCACATTACTTGCTAGCACGTCTGCAATGGCAGGCCAATTTAGCGACGTTGATAGCAACCAAGATGGCATGATCAGCAAAAGTGAAGCAGCAGCTTCAGAAAGCTTGCTAGCCGTATTTGATGAGCTTGATGCAAACACAGACGGTGAGTTGTCACCAGAAGAGTTTAACAAGTAACCCCTACCCTAGGAATGTTATTACAGCCCACAAGCCCAGATCGCTCTGGGCTTCTTTGTGCTTCTTTTACTCCACAAACAAGTTGTAAATGATTAGATAATCTTAATCTAAAAGCTAAACTAAGCGGCAAATTGGCAAGAGACAGTGCCTAAACAGTTGCCTATCGCCTTCCTGATGGAGGTCAGGAGCGCCTAAACAAACGTACCACTTTTTGCTATTTCCGTACTTCTGAGGCATGTAAATGGAGTGAAAATAGTGACTTAAATTGGAATGCTAATTGCTGATTTAATGACGCTTAACACAGCAACCAGTTTAAGGATTAAATATGAATACTCAAGGGATCAGTAATTATAATCAGGTTTACCAAACGAATCAGAGTGTTAGCAAAGCACACTCTGGAATTAATCATGACAGCGGCAAGGTGCAAGGGCAGGAAATTGCCAAAGCACCAATGCATGCCGCCGGCAGAGAGTTTGATTTTTCGAATATGACGTTGCAAGAACAATCAAATGCCGCTCAGGCTTTGTATGATCAAGGTTATCTTACAATGGGTGAAATGGCCTTTATGACTGGCCGTTATGGTTTGATACAACATGATGGACAGCTCGGCGGTACTACACTTGTGCAAGCTAACAGTGAACGTTTCAATGTAATTGGCAAAATGAAAGAGGGGTTAGCTGATGTGAAGTCGCAAGGCCAAGCAACAGGCGATGTCATTAACAATTACAATACTTTGATCCGCAAGCTTGAAGTTTACCAATATGGCTTTAGTGCGAGCGCCTGATTAGATGCTCGTCTTCTTTATTGTATGGAGTTTAGATATTAGCGTTTTGCTCGTCGACGTTTTGTTAAATCCGTGATTTGGCCATTTACCGCCGTGGGTATCGCAGTTGCTAGAGCTTGATGAACCGCCAAATTGACTTTGCTGCGAGTATAAAAATGCGATCTACCCAGTACTTTGGTGTTTGTTTGCGTGACTAAGTCGGTAATTTGCCCATTTACTGAAGTTTGCGTAGCCATAATATAGTTCCTTTAAAATCGTGGACTAAAAGTATAGAAGAGGTTGCGCTACCCAGTGCTTACAACGTGTTACATCGGGTTTAGAACTAGCAGAAATTTGTTTGGCTGACATTCAGCTCTGCCGTATTTTATAGATTGGAAAAGCTGTAGGCGTCTTCAGATAACTTGATTTGGAAGAGTCATTTTAGGAAAGAAAAAAGCTTTGCATCAGCAAAGCCTTATTGAATGACCCAATTAGAAGCGGTAAGTGATATTTGCGCTTGCTTGAAATTGGCTGAGTGAATCGTTGTCGAAGTGCCAGCCACAGGTGTCTACCGTTTCTGGATCATTGTCACAGCTCACCGCCGACTTGTTTTTTACGATGGTCGCAACCCATCTTACCTCAGTGCCAACGCTAAAACCTGCACCCAACTGGTAATCAAGACCTGCGAACAAGCCCGTTGCAAAAAATGTATCTTCATCGACAAAGTTCGTGGTGATACGGTTTGCACCAAGCTGCGCGCCCACATAGGTGTACAGATTATCTGTTATAGGGCGGTAAACCGCACTTTGGAACAATAACAGCTCTGAATCGACTTTATGCTGCGGGCTATTTTCTAGCTCGCTTTCAAAGTAGCTGTAGTAAATACCGTATTTTGCACCATCGATATGCTTATCAACACTCACTGCAAAGTGCACGTCATCGGCCAGCTCATGCTTTTGACCTTTGCTGGTGGTGAGCTTTTGGCTGACAGTTTGCCCAGCGTACGCCGTAATACCAATATCCGCGAAGCTAGAGGCTGAAAAAAGCGCGGCAGTTACAACCACGCTTGAGAGTAATTTTTTCATGAGACTTCCTTTTAATGCGGCCAAAAAGCAGCCGCGATACCTGATTATGAGCTAAGCGCAATTCTACATTAAATATTAGATATATAAACCTTGTAGGCTGTCATATACTGATACTGTGAGAATTCAACATTGTAATTACTTGTGTTGCTAGATATACATAAAGGTTGATATCTATATAATTTCATTCAGCCCCCAAGAGAAGAGTAAACTAGTGATATGAAGGTAATGTAAATGATCCCTTTACTTGATGTTAGGTTCTCTAATCATTGGGAAAATTTCAGGAGAGCTTACTGATTTTAAAGAGCCTAGCTTTTTATACCCCAATCGCTCATAAAACGGTAAGTTTTTGAGGTTGGTAGACTCAAGGTATGTAGGTATATTCTGTGCGTCTGCTTTCGCTATTTGTGCGAGCATTAATTTAGTACCAATTCCTTTATCGCTGTGGATTGGGTCAGTTCCAATTAGGGGCAGATACCAAACAGGCTCTAAGGGGTGGAACTTTTCCATTTTTTCAAATAACTCGTAAACCTCTCCTTTCTTTTGCTCACATTGGACAGTGCTTTCTATAGAGTCTATTATTGCGTTTTCGTCGATATTCTGGCCTGGGGCAACCCATGCTGATACGCTCAAGTAGTCTCCGATCATGTATGCATTTTCTGTCTGGATTGACGTTTTTGCAAATGCACTCGCGAATATGGGGTAGCATTGTAGAAACTTTTGAACGTCAGGGTAGAGCCATCTCGAGATCGGGTCACTAATGAATGCAGTGGTGAGAACTTTAATCGCTTTACTTTCTGATATTTTATTTGTAATTTCTAGCATTATAATACTTTCCATAATCTATTGTTAATCGCTTCAGTTTGAAGGGTTTTTAACTCTGTTGGTGTCAAAGCTTCCCATAATTTACTGACCTCACGGTACCTATTATAATTTTCTTTGCAATCATCTGAGTGTTGTAAGGAAACTAATTTGTCAATGACTCTACTATTAGCTTCTGCACGTAAATCAATAATGTCAATTTTTGTGTGGTCTGTGAAACGAGTTTCCTGAACTGTCATATTTAATGGGAAATTATTAGAATAAATAGGTGACCAAATTAGAGGGCCAAAGGTTCCCCCTAGTAAAAGGTTCCCATGTGAATATATTACTCTAATGCTATGTCCAACCGGGCAATCTGAACTGTCGTCATTTTCATTTATCCAGTTTTGGTAATTTATTGAAATTGAGAAGCTGTCAGTTCTCAAAATAAATGTATAATAAAGTTCAGAAGATTTTATTACATTTTTTATTATTAAATTTTGTAAAGGTGTAATAAGAGAAAGAATGGAAAGTGCAGAATAAAGTGTTCGTCGATTTGCTGTTATTTCAATATTTTCAATGGTGCTCTGCTCTGCGATTTCTATTGTTTTGTTAATGAAGTCTCTTACCGGTTTTGTTTCTGAAAAGTGAGAGTTAAGAATGAACGGTATTCCAAAATTTTCTGATGCCGATATAACTTGAGTGATATCGTTGAAAGAAATTGGGTGTTCTATAATAACTTTTTTTCCAATTTCCATAAATTGATTTGCTAATATAGGGTTTGCTATAAGCGAAGTCGAAATTATTGCTAGATCAATCGCTTCGAAGTCAGAGTGCCAATCTGAATACAGTGGAACATTATTTTGAAGTGCGAGGTTTTTTGAGGTATCACTTCCTCGAGAAAATACGCCATATAAAGACCTTTCTTTATTTAAGTCTATGGCGTCAATGTAGACTCGACCATAATTAGAACCACATAATAATATTTTGTAGCTATTTTCTTTCATAAGTATAATTCAAGTGGGTTTAATTCTTGTTCATCCAATTTTTTTACCAACCAGTTCTGGGTTACAGGTACTTGATATAAACGTTTATTTGCATACCTTGGCCAGAAGTGGCATAAGCCAGGTGCTATGACCTTTAGTGTTTTTAATGGCGCAACAGGAGAACTGTAATCAACGACACAAACTTCAATGTCTCGTTTTGCTAGTTGCTCAACAATAGTGCTTATTGCACTTCGAATTTTGGGTTCATATTGTAATTTTTTTACTGGTTGAGTATTGTTTGCTGGGTACAAAAATGGGCTATGTTTAATTTTCTTAAAATCGAACGGCCCAGTAACTTTATCTTTTATTGTGATCAATTGATAAAGCTCGGTTAAACTTCTAGAAAGTGCAATTTTTTCTTCTAGATGGCACCCGAAGCCTAATAGGATCTCCTTAGTCTGCTTATGTTCAGCTACACCAACAATACAGTTTATTCCTATGTCGTTAGTCACATCTAATGCCCAATAGGACCATTCTTGCCCAATTACCTCTTCAAATATTTGTAATTCATCGGCATTTAGAATTTCCAAATTTACCGAAGGCCTCGGAATTTGGTTATACCACCAGATGGAAACCGCATCTCTTTCAACCAGTTCTAATAACCCTTGTAATACCGCTTCATCATGAGTGTAGCCAGATGCATTACCGTTATGGCAATACATGGAGTATTTTGCATCGTCGAATGGGGTATTCGCAAAGCAATAGGCGCTTGGGAAGTAAACACTTTCCTTGCTTGTAAGCGACCATCCTTTAGTCCAGTGTATAGACTCTCTATAATCATACTTCTCAACCCATTGTGGATTTCTTAGTGATTTAGAATCATACAATTCAAAGCAGCCATATTGAATTTGACTAAATTGAGATAGTTGTTGCGGCAGAAAAAACCGATATTCAAGCTGATCTGTCGTTGCATATAAAGTGCTGATAGATTTTCGGTATTGGCCTAATTTTCTCTCTAGAGCTTCTCCTAGAGCACTACACTTTGATTGTTGATTGGATAAGCCTTTACCTAAACCTAGTTCTACAAAACTATCAGAATCAATATGTTTTAAACCATATGGAGATTTAAAATATGCTGTTTGGTAGATGCTCAGAGCATCGTTTTCAACGACGCTGTCCAGCGTGCTTATCAAACCTATTATAGGGCTAACGAATGGTTCTATAAGTGAAATAGTCTCTTCGCGGCTAATTGTGCGATACCCGCCATCTTTATCCGCTATAGGTTCTGGGTTACAAGTCTCCTTATTGCTAGTCAATAAGGGTTGTATCGGGAAATGCTGACAACTTTCGTGTTGATTGAGTAAGTGTACAGACTCTTTCTTTTCTATCAGCTCAAATAAATAATTGAATTGTTTTTTACTTATTATCTCAGTCGCTTTGTTTATTATGCTGTCGATGTTTTTTTGGGCATAAAAAGTTGGCGGAGATGGTAAGCTTCCACATTTATCTAAAACCAATTGATATACGGGTTTGTTTTCTAACAAATAAGACTGTAAACAGTGAATGCAAGGTGAAACGTTATTTTCTTTATGAAGAAGAGGACCAACATATTGCCTTTCACCAAATGGTTTAATCAATAATACATCAGAGTTTGAACCTTCGATAACTTTCGGTAATTTAGGGTTGAGATAATCATCAACTATTATAATTGTGAGTTCATGCTCAAACAGCTCAGTGCTAAGAGCGTCAACAAGATACTTTATGAATAAAGCAGGAGCCAGTGAGGTTAACGTGATCATTTGCAATTTTGATGATACTTTATCTGTAACCAAAGTGGGCTCGGGCACTAAGTACGGCTCTATAATATCATTATAAGTGATTAAACCATCCGATTCTAACCTTTCAATTTCTCGAAGCTTTTTCATTTGCGAAATGAAGCAAGATTCATGAAATATGTAATCTGAAATCGTTTTGCCTTGTTGAATACAATCGTTAACTCGAGTGTAAGTTTCCCGCTGTAACTTTACAAAGTCATTCTCAGAAACGAAAAAAACGCCTAAGTTCTCGATATCATATATCGAGAACTTTTTACTCCAACTAAAACTTCTATTACGCATATTAAGAGCAAGTGAAAGGATATGCTGGCCCAGTAGCATTGTAGCGAGCAAGAGCCATTGTGACGTCGCCAACATCTCTTAAATCAGGAGAGTGAGGAACTTCAATTGTAGTTAAATTTAAAATTTCTGTGTTTTTACTAAAAATGTCTTTCCAATTTTTTGTATCAAAAAGTTGAGACTCTGGAGAAAGGATTCTGATATTGAAGACCCAAGGGCAATAGTAATCGAAATGTTCTTTAAAAATTGCTTTTATTTCAGAATCGTACTTTTTATTGAAGTGTGAAATTTCTTTTGAGTATTTTTTGTCTTTATTTCCTGTTAACTCATCTGCGTTTTCTAGAATATAGTTTAATTCATGGATGCTATTTAAATCTGATATGCCTAGATCTTGGAAAATAGTGGTTTCTGTAAATACTCTATTGGCATAATCAAGTTTGTTCTTTAGGTCTTTATTATCCCACAAAATTGCAATTAGCTTCATGATCACAGCACCAAAACCTAAAAATGCATCTTCTGAAAGCCCAAGATTGTAGCTATTGCCTGAAGGGTCTCGGTCTACGTCCATTGTATTGTAGTAATCTAATGTTGAATCACCAAAACGAAAATCTTCTAATTCTTCTAAGCGAATGTTATATTTTTCCACTTGAGGTCTATCATTATGCTCATTCAACAACTCTCTTGCTGATTTTGAATGGCCGAAGAAGCTTGGGAAATTTTGATAATACTGAGTTAGAACTTCAGCTTTAATGTATTCAAATTCAGCTTCGCTATTTATATCATTTTTAAAGTCTTCTTTACTTAAGCTGGTTGGAAGAGATAGGTACAAAGCCTCTGTGTTAGGCTTTGTCCACTGATTATCCCCGTAATAATTCCATCTTGCGGTTGGCTTAATTATTTGGATGCCAAAATTTGCAAAGTCGTTAGAGGCACCAAACTCTTGCAAGAAAAATTTCTGAAGATTTGATGGTGAAAGTAGCTCCAAAAATGGTCTTAGTAATCCATTGGCTTTTATGATCTTTATAACTTCTTCAAATGTGTTTGAATCAGATTTATGAACTATATCATTGACCTTTCTTATGTTATTAAGTGCCATATTTGGAGTGTTGTTGCTTTCAGGTATTATTTTTTCAAATACATCGCTAGGTGACTTTATTATATTTTCGCTATAATTTGTTTCGTTGTTCCATATTGATGAAATTGTTCTCATGAATAGTAATCTAAGGTTTATTATTTCATCATTTAAATCAAATTTTTTATTCATTTTTTATCCTTTTCAGTTCTCATATCTTCTATTGAAGATTTAAGTTCATCTAATTTGTTAAGGTAATATCTTTGCTCTAATCTTTTGCATTGAATAATGCAATCATTTATTATTTCCCTTGCCTTTTTAAAATCCTTTAATTTAATATGAGTTTTTGCATAATGTGATTGGTAATGATATGTAGAAAATAAGCTGTTATTATCGTATAGGGTTTTTAATGCACCATCCATATTGTCGAATTGAGATTTCGCCCAATCAAACTGCATTAAGGTGTATGCTTTATAAATAGGTAAGTTGTATTGTTCAAACACGTCCAAAAGATATATGCAATTTTTTTCCACCAACTCTGAATTGTCTAAATGTATATTTACCTCATTATCATACATTAAAGCTAATCCAATACTAGGAATATGATTGAGCTGCTTGGCTACTCTGACAGATTCAGAAGATAGTTTTTCTGCAAATTCCAGGTTTCCATTTAACGCGTGCGCTTGCGCAAGAAGTGATTTAGCGAAGATGTAGATATTGAATCCAAAAATTGACTCATGACCTTCCTGTGAGTGTGATTTTGATTCAAAGCTTTCAACGCACTCATTAATATGTTTTTCTACAACTTTTAAATAACCATTTCTTCCTCTTGAAAAATGATAAAATGCGGAAGCGCAATGAAAAGCTGCACGATTGATATCGTCTGCTTTATTTAAACTGTTTTTCATTTTTGCCAAAACTAACTCGGTTGCGTTGTAATTCGCCGATACTACATCGCTGACTATACGCCACCATAAAAACGTAGCCATTTCATCTAGTTGGTTATTTTCTTCTAAGAGTGTAATTAACTTTGTTAAGTAATCTATTAACTCAGTTGACGCCCAACCTTTATGGCTCATAAGAGAATTGATGAGTATCGTGTACGTTTTCTTTTGGTCGCAGAGACTAGTTTCTTTAGAAAAGTGCTCTTCAGCGGTTTTGGCTAGATGTATTGCTTCTTTCGATGCGAGTTTTATTTGCGATTCCTCTGCCGCAAGCAGGCTAAATTCAATGGTTTTCGTGCTATTACCTGCTCGAACGTAATGTGCCGCAACTAAGGAATAATCCGGATGTTTAGATTGAGTCGCTGATATGAGTGATTTAGCAACTGTTTCATGTAAATCTTTGGCAGCGTTAGTATCTAGCGAATCATAAGCCGCATCTCTCACCAGAGCGTGTTTAAAGATATAGCTATCGTTATCAACTCGGCGTTGGTGAATGATTAAGTCGTTGTCCATCAGCTCTTTTAAGTCGTTTTGAATTTGGTTTTCGCTGAGTGGTGAAGCGGCGACGAGTAGGTCGTATTCAAATTCACGGCCGATGGTGGCGGCAAGCTGTGCGGTTTCTTTGGCAAATTGCAGGCTGTCGAGTTTTTGCTGGAGTGATTCGCGCAAACTGCTGGGTACTTGATCGAGTTTATCTGGGTTCACAAAGTCAATGTTGTTAGCGCTGTCAGCGACTAGCCCTTTTTGTTTTAGCATGCCGACTAGCTCTTCGATAAACAGTGGAATGCCGTCGGTGCGGCTCACCAGTACGTCGAGTACATTACGCGATACGCTATGGCCGTCAAACAGTTTTACAATAAAGTCTTCCGTGGCTTGCTCGGTCAGCTTTTTCAGGTTCACTTCAAGCAGGGTTAAATCTTGAAGTTCTGTGGGGACGTTTTGGCGCGATGTGCTAAGCAAAACGTGGCCTTGTGTGAGCTTTTGTGCAAAGTGATGCAAGAATTCTAATGTTGAGCTGTCTGCCCAGTGAATGTCTTCCACAATGTAGAGCTTGTGATCACTGAGGCTATGTTGGTCAGTTAACAGCAAGGCACTTAAGCTTTCGAACAAGAGTTCTTTTTGTGCATCGGGCGCAAGTGCAGAGGGTTGTAGCTTGTCGCCTAGCTCTATATTCAACCAAACAAGCAAAATTGGCAGCGCTTGCTCAATGTTAGGCGCATTATTTTGTTTTTCTAGCAATTTGCTGAAAAGCGCAGAGGCTGAGTCCACATCTAAACTGGGTGTGTTATACAAATAACGGATCAGCGTTAAAATAGGGTAGAGCGCGTTGTTTTGGTGCTCAGGTAAACATTGTGCGACCAAATGTTGATATTGCGGCGCGTTGGCTCTGATCTCTTGCAGTAGTCGTGATTTACCAATGCCCGCTTCACCGTGAATATGGGCAATACGGGTTTGCTCATTCTGTTCATTAATAATGGAAAGTGTTTGCTCAAGCTCCGCATGTCGGCCAATCAGTTCGTGATGGTTGCGTGTTCCGCGCATAAAACCAAACGCTTCAACACGGCGCTCACCCATTAAGTTGAAAATGGTAACAGGTTCGAAAATCGGCCCTAACTGCACTTGCCCGTAGGTATTAAATTCTGAATAGGCATCTAAAATTGAGCGAGACTCAAATGTACATAAAATTTGCTTTTCACCAGCTTCACGAGATAGAGCAATGGCAATATTGGCGTTATGTCCTTCTGGTATCGCGTTGGCATAGGTAATAAATACCCCAGTGTGTATCCCAACATGTGCATTTATGGCAACGTTGTGCGCTTCTTGCATTAATGCGTTTCGTTTAGCTAATTCACCCACCATTTCAAGGGCTGTACGTGCGCATAAACGGGTGTCGTTGTCGCTGGCAACCGGGTAGCCAAAATAGAACAAGCAAGTATCGGCTAAGTTACCGACGTGATAGGCGCCGTAACGGGTTGCGATATCAATCAGGTGGTTGCGCTGCGATTTATAAACAGTATCGATAACATCGTAGTCTTTATCGTTGTTATTGAGTGCTTTTACACTCAACCTAACTGCTAAAACTGTCAGTTGCTTTCGCTCAGTGAGCGCAGTGTATTCAACTATGGCGCGATGGTTGGGATCATCATCACGGATCATTACTGTGGTGTCATCAAAACCATGCTTGGCGCTGGCGTCGGCCAGTACACCCACTAAATTTGAGACGTTGATGTTAGCAAGTTCCGAATAAACTTCTGCACCCGTCACCACGCGTTCGGTGGCATTTTTATGCAGCACTCGGCGTAATAATTCGGCAATTGGGTGGCCAAGTAATGCACTTGGAATTGGAATGTGCACGTCACTCAATTGTTTATGATAAATCGAGGCAATACTATTACCCGTTACCGCAGGTAGGCCGGTTAAACACTCTAAATACACCAAACCCCAAACATATAAATCAGATTTCGCAGACGCAGGTTCACCGCGCAATTGCTCCGGCGCACTGTACGATGGCGTACCTAAGGTTTCTTGGGTGAGCGTGAGCGTTTGATAGTCTACCGCGCGGGTATCTTGAGCCAGTGTACCAATACCAAAGTCTAAAATCTTGGCGTAGGTTTTAGCGCCCATTTTGGTCAGCATAATGTTCGCAGGCTTAATATCGCGGTGAATAATCCCTTTGCTATGGGCATGAATGAGTGCATCAAGCACTTGTAGCATCACATCAGTGGCAGTCACTGAGTCTAGCGCATGCTCTGTGGTGAGATGCTCACGCAGGGTAACACCTTCAACAAATTCAAATACGCCGTATAGAATGTCGTCGTTAACTTGTCCTCGATCGAGCAAGCGTACAATATGCGGGTGTTGTAACTGGCTGCTAAGCTCAGTTTCACGCTTAAAGCGTTCAATGTAGCGTTGTTTTTTTTGTTCTTCGCAATGTGGCTCTAATGCTAAAAACTTGATAGCAACCAATTGGTTAGTGTTTTTGTGTTTTGCTTTAAAAACTTTACCAAACCCACCTTCACCTATTTTGTGAATGAGTTCATAGTGTTCAGAGTTAAAGCTTTTAGTGATAAATTCATCTGAAAACTGAGTGAGCGACATAGCCAGATTGTTCCAATCATTATTCTTGTAACCAGTTCCTTTTTGATAACTTCCTAGTTACATTTTAGTTTTGTTTTTTATTTTAAAAGACAAGCCATTTCGCTCTTCCGTGCGCTTGTCGTTAACACTGATATTAACATCAACTTCAGATTATAGCCTACCTTATCGGTCACACTTTAGGGAACTTAAATTATTTTTTTATTAAATTTGGGGACGGCAAGTAAAAAATACTTGCCGTTTTGGGGGAGGTGGTTACTTAAGTTTGATATTGATTTTATCAATAGTTGCATGTGTTTTTGCGTATGCACGGCTACCTGATGCATAACGAGCATCAACGGTACCGTAACGTTTACGCTCAAATTCAAATTTTACGCTACAGTTGTAATTGCTGTTTAATTCAGGGTCATTGAATAGGCCAATTGCTTCAAAATCGATGGATTTTTGCCCGTCATCTTGAATATCACTAAATGTGTAGGCACTGGTGATCTCTTTATCACCTCGTTTACAAGTGCTCAAAAGCTGAAGATTTAAAGATTGATCACCTGAGATTTTTAGCGCTTTGGTCCAGTTCACTTCAACAATTTCATCGACTGAAAATGTTTGCTCTTTTTGTGGTGCCAACGTCATGATTGGCTCTGGTAATGTAACCGTACTCGTGAGTGTTACATTGTCTTTGGCGCGATAAAGCTTCACATCGTACTTAGTATCAGCTTGATAGTATGGAAAAGTAGCACGGTAGTCGATATCAAAAAAGTCGACGTCTTTATCCATGTCTTTGGTCATATTTGCTGAAATTGCACTATTTTTTGCCGTAACCGACAGTTTGTCACCCGATACAAGATTTAGGTTATTGCCGTTGCGGCTGCTCACGTTGAGTTCAGCAATTACGCGGCTATCAGTACCATCAGAAGTAACATAAATATCTGACCAAATTGCTTCTGTTTTTACTAAGTCGGAATTGGTTGTTTCTGATGAACAAGCACTGGCGAGAATACAGCACAGTGTGACTACTCCTAATTTAAATTGTTGCATGCGACATGCGTCCTTAAGATATATAAAAAAGATGGACGAATTTTACGCGTACCTATTAGGGATTTGTAGGCGATATAACAATTAAAAACAATTTAGTACAGATGTTAACAAGGTGTTTTTTAATCAACTGGTAGGGTTATTTGGTTGGGTTTTATTAAACAGTTTATTTCACCTAAATGTTTATTCAGCGTATGTAGCGCTAATTTGAGTTGCTCTTTGTTTAAGCCTTCGTGTGTGCAAAAAAGTTGCACAGTCAACGTAGAAGCCAGTTTTTTGATAGAAGCTTTATGACTTAAAAATTTGAGTTGCGGCAACTGACTTTTTAACTCTTCACAGGCATGTGTAAGCTGCGTGATCAGTTGTTTTTCGAGTCGCTTTTCCGTCTTCGTCATTATTTACTCGCTGCGTAAATCCAACAAGTTTTACCAGAAGCTAAATGAGCTTGAACACGTACATAGTCATCTACTTCGTAGTTATCGGCTTGCGTTAACTCGTCATCAGTCAAGAAAAAAACAGTCCCGTCAACACGGTCGCTTGCAACGCCTGTATGGTGTAAAATCGGGTGTATGTCTTTACCACTGCTCGCGATGACTTTTGGGTCGGTGATAGTCACTTCGCCCAATATATAACCCACCAGCGTGTCTTTTTCACCGTCTAATTGACGCCCAAAAGTGTCAACTTGTACTTGCGTTTGTTGCAAGGTGCCGTACGAAAAAAGTGCTTCCATAATTCTTACTAAGCTTATAAATGAGTGTGCAAACTAACAAAAGCCACTCATATATTCAAATATTTAAATGTTTTTCGGGCGGCCAACATCAGGCTTGCTGTAATCACACACGCCATGCGGGAAAATACGCTTTAAGTCATCAATGTTGTTGTCCGTGACTTTATCAGCATAAAGCCCCTGTTGCACGGCAGTTTCAATATCCATCAAGGCGCATTTAAATAGGTCGCCGGCCCAAGGTGCGCCGGCTTCTATGCGGCTGGTGCTATACATAGGAAAGCGTGATTGGCATGCACCATCCTTGTTGCTGTTCCATTGACCGTTAAATACGTCCGAACCTTTCGCATAGATGCTGCCATCTTCGTTGAAACAGGTATCTAACAATTCGCTAGGCTTGGCTGCTAAAATGCCCACAGAAGGCTGTTTTTTAATGTTGAGCAGCCATTTATCCATCATGGCAAAGGCCTGCGCTGTTGGGTCGTGATCTTTATGCGCTACCCAAATAATGTGATTTTGACTGTGCCCATTGGCTTTTTCTATGCGTAAACGGCTATAAAATGACGCCGACATATGATGCATATCAAGCTCATTCTCTAGGTAATGGCGCGCATCAATAATAGGTAAATCGACTTTACCAATAAAGACTTGGCCAGAGCGATACGCCGCTTCCATGGCTTCTAAATCGCCTTGATGCCTAGGTGCCACCCATTGTTCGGTCTCTGTGATGTTATCGCTTCCCCATAAAGACAGCCAAAGTGGCAACTGAGTACCGATGGGTGTCACAATATGCTCTTGGTGCATCTTGCTTTGCTGTTTCCATGCCCCAATATGTGCGTTGATATCTAAAAATTCGTCGAACGAAATTTGGTCGTTTAACAATGCGTGCAAGCCATATTGAACCCCGACGTTGTCCCACGTGCTTCTACCAAAGCCTTGTTCGTCTTTACCAAAAATATGCTGCATATCTTGCCAATAACTCCAATTGGTTTGTTCAACCACGGGGTCAGCAAAAAAGCTACGCAAAAAGCCTTGTCGCGGGTTGTTAATAAACGCAGATAAGCCAAAGTAACCATTTATGCATTCACTATTCCCCTTCGGGAATGAAGGTACGAACCCCGCCATAAGTTGGTTAATAGGCTGCAAAAAACCAGCGCGTTGTGGGAAATCGTTTATGGCATTCATACCTTCTATAAGCCTGCGTCGCTCCCAATCCCGCCAGGCTTTTTTGTTGTCGGCCCTAAACGTGAAGTAATTATTAAGTAAGTCACAATCTAATGCATATGTGGTTTGGGTGATCATATCTGGGTAGCTGTAAAGTGGGAGCAAACCGTCCAATATTCCAGTACTATTTTGTGCTATTAGGTACTGAGCCAAACCGCCACCAGAGCCTCCTATGCCCACAGTATAAAGCGGGTCGCCATATAAACTAGTAAATTGCTTTTTGACTCGCCGCGCAGTATCTTCAGCCAATAGCATGTTATAGGTATAACTGGTTTTGTTACCACTAGAACTGATCACCGCGTAGCCATCAAGTAGTTGTTGAGCTTGACGTTTCATCACCTTCCAGGCGGTTTGTCTGCCTTGGCGATAACCAATGCCTGACCCTCCATTAAATTGATAAATCAAGCGCTTATTCCATTGTGATTGTGCTAGTCGGTCATCAATTTCTGAAGGGTGAATAGGCATGATCAAGGTATAGATAAAGCGGTTAATGGTGCCTCTTTCTACCCTAAATAACGGGCCTTTGTGGGTTAAAGCCTGTTGTTTGGTGAGCTGCTCAGGGCGAGTCAAGTCGGTAATGGTGTAGTACTCGAGTTGTGTTTTGACGCCGCAATCTTTTGAATAACCAATCACGTTACCTTGTTCATTTGTAACCGGCACGCCCAAACCTTGTTGATTATCTACCTCAGGTTGGCCAAGGTTTGAGTCGAGCGTCATACAAAAAAATGGGTATTGATTCGGGCCTGAATATAAGTTGGTGGCAGGCCCAATTTCACCCATTGGAATAGGAAAAGGGTAGGTTTCGTCGGGGCGTTTAACTTGGGAAATATGGGGATGAAAGCTGAGCAATGTATTGGGCGCTGCAGAGGCAATCGCCTTTACCTGTCTATGCTCGTATTCATCTGGGTAGAGTAGTGGCCAAGCAATTGATATAGCGAGAGTAAAAGCTATAAAGCAAGCAACAAACAATATAAGGTACTTTTTCATACACCACCTACCACATGACACCTGTTACTTTAAGTTTAGGGCAGCAAAAATAAGGGCGTTGTTATTACTTTGTGAAATACAGGTAAGCTAATGAGGTATTAAAAAATTTAACAGCTAGACGAAATTAAAATTGTCGATAATGAGCAGGCAATCGCAACATCTTTGATGATTTGTTTACTTTTTTCGGTATGTTTAAAATGATAAAAATGGCCAATAGACTCAGTGACAAATAGTGCTTCAGTTTTTCGCAAATAGCGTGGTTATTTGCAATATCAAAAAAAGAATATGTACCACTTTTCAAGCCTGCGGTACATATTCAAATGCGATTTATCAATAAATGTAACCTTATTAATTGCCAGAGGTTACAACTGCTGAATATGTCCAGGTGCCACCCCATGGTACATTTTGAGGTGCCGTCGTATAATTTAGTGTACCATTCCAGTTTTCATTCACATCATCGAAATCAAGAAACCAATGGCCATCATTTCTTTGATAAATAGAGTAGCCCGAATTATTTGTGTATACGGGTTTTCCATCATAGGCGGTCGTTAAGTTGTAAACCCCGTCTGATATATCTGGATAATGCGCACCACTCATATGAATTTGTTGTGGCCAACCTGTAAATACAGGAGGAACTGATTCTGAAAACTCAGCTAAAACGTTCCACATTTTAGTTATTTCTTGGGCGCTTAAATGTTCTGGCGCCATAACCTCTGAATATGTATCCAAAAATCGTTCTGCACTTGCTTCAGATGAATCATCGTGTTTAACTCTGTATCTATCCCATGACACTCGCAAAGACTGTAGTGTTGAGTATTCACGCAGCGCACTGTCTTGCGCAGATAGGAAGTCTGCGATTGAGTCTAAGTTTGTTGCAAAGTTATAGTTAAACTTAGGGTGAACATCAGATAGCTCAGCGAGTGCTTCAACGAGCCTTTTAAAGCGGTCCATCTCTTGCAGCATGTTAGCATCTAACTGGGCTTTTCTAGCAACGACTTCATTGTGGTAAGTTTGGCTTTTATTAATACTCTGCCTTAACTTATCAATGTGTTCATCTAATGCCGAAGCTTCGCGCGCGCCATCAATGGCGCCAAAGATAGCGTCTATTCCCACTGCTGCAAATATACCAATGCCTGTAGAGGCAAGGGTCGACGTTGTGGCGCTTTCTACAGCAACTTCAGCGGCTACTTCGCTCACTTCTATGCCTACTGTTTCCGTGGTCAACTCCACGCCAACCTCAGCCCCTGCAGTAGCAGCCGTGACACCTGCATCCACTCCGACTTCTGTCATTTCTTCTGCTGCTACTTCGGCAGCTTCTTCACCAGCTTGAAAAATACCTTTATACGCCATTTTACCAAAGTTAATAATGACGCCACCAACTTGTACACCCACAACTAACTCACTAATCGCTTGGCCGACTAGCAACGCTTGATGGATCGTGTCTCCCGTACCATCAGGAAATTCAGTTTCTACTTTATACTGACTCCATTGTTCTTCATTCATTTTGGTTGTGGCATAGACACCCAGTAATACCTGATTTGATGCCAGTGCATCTCTGTATTTATCAAGCTCCTTATTAAATACGATAGATTGGTCTTGGATGTCCATCTGTAAGTCGACGGCGCTTTTGTGCAAATTTTGGATTTCTTTCTTTTTGTGATCTAGATGGTAAATCCAATTATCCCACGGTAACAATCCTGCATTTACGGGCGATGACAGTGTTACTGCGAGGAAGCATGCGGATAGAGAAAATGTTCCAAATTTATAACTTTTTTGCATTGTTTTCAGTCCTTGTGATTGAATTTTTAGTTAACATTAAGTGAATATATTGGTGCATTTAGTTAATAAAATGGACTGTATCAGTGTTTTTTTAGTTCTTCAATAGGGTACGAGGTATTTATTTTGGGGATTTTTTGGGTGATTTTATTGAAATGAAGTTTTTAACGCGTCGATTATGAATAAAATAATTGCAATTTATGCAATTTGTGCAATTCATGAGCTTCAGGAGCTGGCACTGAACGTTGTAACCCTGTATCTAGCGCACTGAGTACAGCTGATAAATTATTGCTGCCATCAAAGATTGTTTTAGACTACATATACAAGCTAACTAATAGCATGTGGCATGATTGATATGAAATTACGATGTAACTAATTGAAAGGGACGATGCTAAATATCGCCCCCTCTTTGTTATTCAGATAATGCTAAAAATAGACTATCGAAATAACTGTCGTTATCTGTACCATGATTGCGCTTACCCGTTAAGATAAACTCAATAAACGCGGTATTTGCAGGTAATGTTAACTGGTCAGATACCGCTTGCCATTGGGCATTTTGATGTGACAAGGTGTCGCTTTGTGATATTTGCACACCCTGCTCATCCAGAATTAACAACTGGATGGATGGTGTATCGTTACCGCTGTAGTTACGCAGCATACCACCAAACGTTGCCACTACATTCCCCTCACTGATTTTGCTTATGCTTTGCACATTCACTTTTTGCGATACGCTGGTGAGCGCAGTTTCACCTTGGCAGATACCACCCACGGCAAAGAATTTACTTCCTTCAAACGGGCTAACAGAGTCACATTGACCTGCACCTAGAGACTCAATTGGACCGTTACCGCTCCAACCATCGGTGCCTGTTTCAGCATTTGGGTTTTGTAATAGATTACTTAGTGGCATGACATCTTGTGTAATGTGATCAACTGGGGCACCAGTTGGGCCTCTATCTGTGATTGCTGGGCAGTTTGCTGCTTGTGTTTCAACTTTTAAGCTCAGTGAGTCAAAGTAACTATCGTTGTCGGTGCCCCCTTTACGCGTGCCCGTGATCACAAAATCAATGTATCGTGTTTGCACGGGAATAACGGTATTGTTTGCAAATTCGCGCCATGAGGAGTTGGCACCGCTCAACTGAGCGCTTTTAGCTAAGGTATTGAGCTGTACATCTTTAAACTCTAGATGAATGGTGGGGATGTCGCTGCCATTAAAATTGCGCATAAACCCACTTGCATGTGCTTTTAATCCTCCTTGGTCAATGAGTGGCGCATACTGTGCAACATCGACGCGTTGATAGGCACTACCAAATACTTGCTCATTGGCGCATACGCCGCCGAGTGCAAAAAAGCGACTGCCACTATATGGCGATACTGCATCACATTGACCGTCGGTTAAGCTTTCAATGGGGCCGTTGCCTTGCCATCCATCAGTGCCTAGCTCTGCACTGGCGTTGTTGAGCAGGTTGTTACTCAAAGGCACGGAGCTGGTGGTTGAAAACGCGACAGGGTGTGACCATTCACTCCAAGCTAGCGCACGGTCGCGCATTCTTACGCGCACGCAATAATTTTGATCCGCTTGTAGATTTTCTAACAGGGTGCGATTGGCCGCCTTATCAGCTCGCGTATCTTGGCCATTCCATAAGTTTTGATGTTGATACCATTGATCAAAAACGGGGGCTGAAAAGTCAGCACATTGTGTGCTTACCTGCCAATGTGCTGCACCGAATAGATCTAGGTCGGCATCGGCAAATAGCGTTGCAGCAGCATTGTTACAGCTGGTGGCGATTTCCCCTGCTTGTGGCCACAGTATTTCAGGTGTATACGGTGAAGTGTTATTGAGCTTGATCTTTAATGTATCGCGTACCACGTTGTTTAAAGGCGTGTTTTCATCGCCTAAAGAAACCCGCTTAATTTCGAAAGAAGGGTCGTCGCCTGCTTGAACGTCAACGACTACAAAGCCGTATTCATCTTGGCTTACTGAAAACTCGGTGTAGTCAGCTTGTGCATATTCGCCAAAGTAATCTAAGTTACCGCCTGCTGAGGCCACATTCACCATGGCATGTTTGTGATCGCGGCTAGTACCACGAGAATAGGCATGGGTATGACCAAAAAAGTGAATACTGGGCTTGTTACACGATGTTGAAAACTGCTCTAGCTTGGCAACAATTTTACCACTGTAGTCGGTTTCGCCCGCTAACCACATTTCTGACTTGTGGGGGTGGTGCATTTGCGCAAACACAAAGTCGATATTGTTATTGTTGCAGGCTTGTGTCAGCACGTCATCAAGCCAGTCAAGTTGCGCGTCAATTCGATAGCTGGTGTTTGTGTCCAGTGATACAACGCGAATGTTTGAATGATCTTGATACCACCAGTGCTCAAGGTAATTTGGTGTGCCATTTTCAGGTAGCTTGAAATAGTTGAAGAAGTAGTTTGAGTCATTCTCATGGTTACCCGGCGCCGGATAGGTCGGTACATGGCGAGCCAATGGCGCAATCGGGGAGAAAAAGGTATTGCGCCAGCTACTGTAATGATTTCCGTTGTCGACCAAGTCACCTGGGATCAAGGTCATATTTAAGCCATCGTGTAGGCTGACGCCAAGCGTGTTTTCTACGTAAGGAATAACCCCTGAACTCACCACGTCACGAAACTTATTCGGGTTTGATGCATCTTGCTGCATATCACTCATAGCCAAAATACGTGACGGTGATTCTTGCGATACAAGCGGGGGTGTTTTGAAGCTATAAATTGCACTCACGGCGTCGTCGGTTTTTACGCGATAGTAATATACCGTGTCCGGGTTTAAGCCTGTTAGTTGCACTTCATGCACTCGGCTAAGCAAATACCCTTTTTTACTTTGCCCTGTACTTTGTTGACCAAGCGACTGGGTTGAACCCCATTCAACAATGCTTTGTTCGCCACCGCTGGTTTCCCAATTAATCCACATACTTGTCGGGGTGGCTGATTGTAAATAGGGGCTAACGTGAAAAGAATGAGCACTTGAATAGTGCGAGTTAAACAAAGTTGCCGCAGACACGCCCGCGACGAATAACGCATACTTCATAAGTTTTCCTTGGTAAGTAAAAAGTGCAGTAGCATCCCTGCCTCAAATGAAGGTATAAAGTATCCAAGGTGAATTTTATGTTACTCACTTTGTGGTTTAATTGAGTAATAGAGGCGCAAATTTAAGGTATGAAAAGACACAATGCTGAGCGTGAACTTGTTTTGCTGGTAACTATTGTAACTGTTTTCCTTTAAGGTACGAATTGTTTAAGGTATAAAAAGCTAGGTTATAAACGAAGTTAATTCTCTAGAGTATAAGACTAACAAGTAGTTTAAGCCGAATTTGTAATTATGAGCTCGGTTGTGTTTTACATATTAGTAAACAACTATTTGCCTCTTGATAAGGCAATTAATTGCCTTTAAAGGACTGAACTAGACAAAGAAATGAAAACGATTTTTGAACACACCCAATCAAATGTGTTGGTGATCCCACAAGCTTTGTATGCTATGAAAGATGTGACAGTGCTTTGTCAGCATCGCAACTCAGGCATTTTTTACAAGAGTCTAGAGGAGGACTTAGTAGACATTGAGTTTTATACAAATATACCTTGTTTCATCTTTGTCGAAAATGGGCGAGAGGTGATCACAAACAGCAACAACAATACGGTCGAGCTGTGTGCGGGATCTGCCATATTTCTTGCTCAAGGGTTAAATCTTCACTCAGATTTTGTCAAAGAAGCGGAATCTCTCAAAGCTTATCTTGTGTTTTTTGATGATGATGTTGTCAATGACTATTTAAGTAAAGTTAAAGGGAATTTGGTCAATCATGAGAGTGATGAGACATTTTTCATACTGAAAAGTGGCGATGAATTTTCAACCTTTTTTAACTCAATTCGAGTTGATATAAAAGACCATGCTTACTTGAATATTAAGCTCCAAGAGTTGCTTCACCTTATCGCTTGGAAAGATGAACAGCATATATTTAACTCTTTGCTGGCCGCAAGGAAAAGAGTTCCTCCAAAACAAAACCTTGCTCGTATACTTGAAACATTTGACGTGCTTCACTTAACTGTTAGCGATTTAGCGCATCTTTCTGGAAGGAGCCTTTCAAGCTTGCATCGTGACTTTAAGGAAAGCTATGAGGCCACACCAAAAAAATGGTTACAAGATAAAAAGCTATCGAAGGCTAAAGACCTATTATTAGATCAGGAGCTTACAGTAACTGAAGTAGCAATCACTATGGGTTATGAAAATGTGTCGGCCTTTATCAAGGCATTTAAGCTTAAATATGGTTTAACACCAAAACAAATAAAACAGCATGAATGACCGAAAATCGTTATTTTTGACAGTCTTTGGGTAGTTTGTCTGTGGTTACTTGGCTAGTCTGAGTTCCAGTTTTTATACCCAAAGGAGAAAAGAAATGAGTGTTAGAGTCACCGTAAACTGTCAAGTAAAACGAGGTCAATTTAACGCCCTACTGCCATTTTTAGAAGACAATTTACCCAGAGTTAGAGGATTTAAAGGGAATGTGCGGGTTACCGTCTTATATGACGAAAAGAATAATGAAATGCTTTTGGATGAACAGTGGTTAACGAAAGAGGGCCATCAGGCATATTTGAGCTTAATAGATGGGAATGGAGTAATGGCTGAACTTGCCTCATTTCTCTGTGCACCGCCTATTATCAAATATTATGACAAGGTCGAAATTTAACAATCAGAGCAAACGTGAAATGCGCTTTTGAATAAAGTGTTGTATTTGAGAAAATTTTCGCCGTGCTCTTGGTTAAACAGTGAGTACGGCGTTTTGTCTATAAGGGGGTGAAGTGATTTTTGACTGGACAGTCATTCAACTTAGTCATTCAACTTAGTCATTCAACTTAGTCATTCAACTTAGTCATTCAACTTACTCAGGTTATGTTGAAATTGCTATATGTTACGCAAAAAGGAGCCAAGCTATGAGGCTTGCGGCAATACAGTAGTAAAGCATAGGCCATAGTGTGTAGCGAATAATTTCTCCCTCCTTACCATTTAGGCCAACCACGCTCGCTGCTGCAACCACATTGACAACCGCTATCATATTACCCGCGTTGGCTCCAAGTATTTGTAGTGCCAGAACTAGTTGCTCGTCTAGCGTGGCTTGTGCTGCCAGAGTTTGTTGAAAAGTAGCAAACATTAAATTTGAGAAGGTGGCAGAGCCTGCAACAAAAGCGCCGAGCGACCCAACAAAAGGCGCAACAAACAGCCAAATATCACCCAGATGCGCAGAAACAAACTCAGCTATCGCTATTGGCATGGCCGGTAAATCGGCAGTATTGATGTCGGAACGTAAGAAGATGCGAACCATAGGCACAGCGGTACACAATGCGATAAATGCGGGAAATAACATAAGTGCACTGTTTTTGACTGACAGTGTGAGTTGATGCAGTTGGCCGCGTTGTAGCCAAATTGCGATGACAGCAGTTAAAACAAATATCGTACCGGGAACATATAATGGTGTAATAGTGACAGAAATGTTGGACTGTAAGATATGTTGCCACTCGATACTAATACTCTCTAGGAGTTGTTTGAGCGGCAGTTCAGGTAAGCGGGTGAGTACTAGCAGTGCCGCAACTAACATATAGGGCATCCAAGCTCTCAACAGGCTTAACTGCGAAAGAGCAATTTCGCGTTCTGCATGGCTACTCACTTTATTACATGGAGGGAGTAAAAAACCTTTTTTCGCAAGCGGGCAGACAATGAGTAAGCCTGCCATACCACCCAAAACAGAGGGGAACTCTGGGCCAAATAACCAAGCAACACAATAAGCTGGTAATGTGAACGCCAATGCGCTGAAGATAGCGAAAGGTGCAATAGCAAAACCGTGTCGCCAGCTTGTTTGTTCATTAAAGAATCGACTGTACAGTAAGACCATGAGTAATGGCAAAAAAGCAGCAACGAAAATATCAATGCTAATTGCAGTGAGTGCAATTTGATTTAATGACTCTTCGGTGATGTTGACTGCACCTTGCCCAATTCCAACAATAACAGGTGTGCCAACGGCACCAAATGATACGGCACAAGAATCAGCTATTAACGCAAGCACAACAGCAGCTAAGGGCGAAAACCCAAGTGCAACTAGCAAAGGTGCTGCAATGGCTGCCGGGGTGCCGAAGCCTGCGGCACCTTCCAAAAAGCTACCAAAAAGCCAAGCAACAATAATGAGCTGGACGCGTTTGTCAGGAGTTACTTGCGAAAACCCTTGCTTAATGACGCTAATACCCCCTGTTTGTTGGAGTACTTTAAGTAGTAACACCGCACCAAATACAATCCACAAAATAGTGAGCGCAATAATCACGCCTTCTATCGAAGCCGCCGCAATTTGCTCTAAAGGCACATGCCAAAATTGATAGGCGGTAACGGCACTTAAAATGAAACTCAGAGGCATAGCGAGTTTTGCAGGCAACCTAAAGAACACCAATAATACAAATACACTGAGAATGGGAACGAGCGTAGTGAGTAGTTGCAGTGAAGTCATAAAGTATCAGCAATCCGTTACATTATGTTTCAAGGTTACCATGGGTATTACATGCTGAATATTTGAATTAGATAGATGTGTTTGATGCGTTGCAAAATTGGTAATGCATTAAATATCTACTTGTAAATACAGACCGCGGCTATTTGAAGCTTAGGTTTAAATGGTTAACGCCTTTTTACTTGCAAAAAGAGCAATGAAGAAGGCAGGCTAAGCGCACCAATTCTTCATGGATTATGTTTCTGGATGGAATATATGGATTTAATTTACGTAGCTATTTTTTCCGCTATTTTTTTGGCTGTTTTTATCTTTGCTTACCAACAAATACAGTCAAGTAGACGCTCAACGTTTATTGCTAATTATAATTTCCCCGAATCTATAAAAAATAAGGTGAGTAAAACCTACCCCCATCTAGGTGCAACAGAGTTGGAGCAAGTTATTAAAGGTTTGAGGGACTACTTTCATTTAAACTCGTTGTCAAAAAAGCAAATGGTTGCAATGCCATCTCAAGTGGTTGATGTCGCTTGGCACGAGTTTATTCTTTTTACCAAGGAGTATTCGTTATTTTGTTCACGAGCATTTGGCCACTTTTTGCACCATACGCCCGCAGAGGCTATGAAATCAACTAACAAGGCTCAATCTAGTATTAAGAAAACATGGCGAATTTCATGTTTTAGAGAACAAATAAACCCGCATGCTCCAAAGCGGTTGCCTTTTATTTTTTCTTTAGATGCCAAATTAAAGATTGAAGATGGTTTTCATTACGAACTAGATTGTATGAAATCAATGACCTCAAAAGAAAAGGCGCGAACCTCTGGTAATGTGCATTGTGGTAGTCATATTGGGTGTGCTTCAGGATGTGCTGGGGGAACTGGGATTGGTGGCTATGGCGATGACGGCGGAGCGGGCGGCTGTACAGGAAGTGGGGGATGTGGTGGTGGTGATTAAAACTCGCTGTGGTATGGGTTTTTCTTGGTAAATAAAAATATGGCGATTTTAAGGTGAAATTTTTGCGTAAAATTGAGCGTTTTTAGCCGAGTATTTTTAAACTCGACTAAAGACAACACAAGGGGTGTTTATTGGCATTTGTTTGCTAAAACGTCAGCTTCAGTTAGATTGAGCTTAGTGCGAGAAATTACCACTTTTTTATCAGCCGAATTAATTGTTAGGCCACCACCGCCAACGGTAATATTACCGCCATATATGATGTATGTGAGTTGATTGTTGTCGTCAATTTCAAAAGCGAG
Source organism: Pseudoalteromonas sp. ABE4_541 (assembly GCF_056312285.1). Classification (NCBI taxonomy): domain Bacteria; kingdom Pseudomonadati; phylum Pseudomonadota; class Gammaproteobacteria; order Alteromonadales; family Pseudoalteromonadaceae; genus Pseudoalteromonas; species Pseudoalteromonas sp. ABE4_541. The sequence continues at coordinate 12,155 of NZ_JBSVEM010000003.1, read as the reverse complement.
GCTTGGATTTGCATCTTTTAAATTAAAATGGCGTGTGTTTTCATCAAACTCAAAGCGTAAACCATTAAATTGGCTATTTGGAGTTGTTGCAGACGGCTTATCATAACAAGCTTTGTTTTGTCCGAGAGTATCATTTAAGTCATCAAACACTTTGTATTGACCATCTGTTGTAATTAAAACAATGGCCTTGTTGTCACGATAACTCGCATCGTATACACCTGTAATTGCAGCAAACAGGTTGTTATTCTGCGTGGGTGCTGTTGGCGTAGTGGTTGATGTTTGTTGTTCAGAAACATTCGTCTCCGGTAAATTGGAATTAGCACCAGATCCACCTCCACATGCACTAACGAACAAAGACACAGTGAGTGTGAGAATAATATTTTTCATAGGACTATATATCGCGTAACTCAAAAAGGGACGGAATGATATACAGTTATTGCTATTTATGCAGCTATAATGTTGGCAAGCGCATCTACAGTTTCGGTATTTCAAGGCTAATCTCGTTATTGATAAGTGAGTTAACGTGTTAATGTTTAGATTAATCAGTAGTAAGTTTGCGACATTGCTTGGATGAAAAAACTGTTCAAGTTTTGTGTTTTTGAGTGAAGGGTTGGTTGTTATACCGATGAAAGATATTTTAAATAAAGGATTAGCCTCTCTAAAATCAGTGTCATTTAAACTGTCTGATGAGATTTCAGCTGGATACACATTTGTTAGAGAGAAAGTTGATGGACTGCCCATTTTTATGTCATGTGAAAGGTCGGGGAAAGCGAGCCAAACATCATATGATGAAAAGCACTATTTTGTGATCCCATTTCATCTGTCTGAATACAAGTTCGCATTGCATACAATGCGATGTTTGCCGGATGGGGTGCCTGAAGTAAACGATTTACCAAAAAGGCGTGTATTTCATTTTGCCAATGAACATGCTGAAGGCCAACTCAGAGAGTATATGTTAAGGAGTGTTGGTGAAATAGTACGTGAACAGAATAGAGGTAAATTCAATACGCTTGAATCATTGGCCAATGAAATAGACTCTTTAGATAAAAAACTCACCTATGGAATGATTTTTGTTGGCGGACTAGCTGCTTTGGTTAATCCAGCTCTGGGTGCTGGCATTGCAGCAAAAGCGGTATTACCTAGCCTGACTGGGCTTGTTAACAAATATGGATTACGACCAACAGGTGAAAAGCTGGCAGAACGTCAAATTGATAAAGCAATAAAAGAAGCCCAGAGTGATGTGATTAAACAGTTTGAGGAATCAAGTGCGCTTCAACTAATTAATCCAATTTTACAGGAGTTAGAGTTGGCGCTGCGCACAACTGAAAGCGAGCATGATCCTTTGATAGGTTTTAACTTAGCAGATGGTTCTTTACCTGAATTAAATGGCGAGAAATGGCGAGAGTTAACACAAAGGGCAATTTGCCATGTTTACAGGGAAGCCTTTGATGACCCTTTGTTGCACAAACAAGCCGGTCTTGGCCCAGAAGATATACGGTGGTTGAAAGTTATGTTCGAGGGAACACATCACAACTAGGATAAAATGGATTGCTTGCAATACTTCGTCCACAAGCATATTCATACGTATCGAAAGATACCAAAATGGTGGCGAGTTGATACCAACAACTAACATTGTACTTTCTTGAGGTCGAAAACAGCGCAGTTGTGTTTCGCTCAAAGTGGTTTAAATTAGAGGGCAACGTTACCTATATTTGCGCTGGGCATTCGCTACAAACCAAGGAATGAATATGAGAAAGTTAATACTTGTTTTTTTGGCGCTGTGTTTATCTGGTTGTGCCAATATCCCGCTTTCAACCATATTAGAGTATCGCAACTTTAACGAGCAAAGTTTCGCGGCTATAGACCCATCTGTAATTCGTTCAAAAATACTTCTATCTAAGCCTTACGCATTGGATTTAGAAAAAATTAAGCTGTCAATTGGTATAGAAGACGAGCAGCGGATGAGGAGCTTCACCTTTCCACTTGTTCTTGAAAACGAAAGTAAACTTGCAGCGCAACAAGGTTTCTTTTCATTACAGCCTGCAAGAACGCAATACACGTTCAGGCTATCTGATATTGCCATTCAAAACTTTGTGCAAGCGCAAAAACTATTTTCTAACGGCATCAAGAGACAGGCATCTTTTTCAGTTGGCGCGGGTTTCAAAGAGCCGCCAAAAGCAGCTGGTTTTGCCTATATTTCAGTTTTACTCAAGCTGCGCAGTGGACAAAGTTTTTTTTCGTTGATTGATAATGCCGAACTAGATTTAAGTAAAGGCAGCTAGTTACCATGTTAAGTTATTGCATGATGTTTGTGTTTTGAACGGAAAATGTTTAGATAGTGTGTATTTTACATTTTTATAAAATGTCATTATAAATTAACGAATCATGAATGGTACTAAGCATAGAATAGGGTGAGTCCATTTAACTAAAAAGATAAGGAAACGTATGAAAAAGCTCACTCTTTTATCTACCTTACTGTTTGCATTTGGCGCACATGCCACAAGCGTAGATAGAGGCAAAATTACCGAAATTTATACTGATAATGTAGGCCATGTAGGCATTAAAATTAACACTGGCTTTGTTAATGCAGAGCAAAATGGCGAGTGTGTAGGTTATAATGGCTGGGTTGGGCTATATGATCCACACCCAAATTTACTGAGCACGATATATCAGGCTCATAAAACGAATGCAGACGTTATGGTTGTTACTGAGGGGTGTGAAGGTCCAACATGGATTAAACTCCGTTCTATTTTTCTTAAAACACCTGCTAACTAGGCTGTTGTAAAATTATTCAGTTGATTAAAATAGCAGAGTATATTCTTTGCTATTTTTCTTAACAGCTTCATTATTTCATTTTGATTGGTGGGCGCAGTTTTCTTTGAAAGACAAACCTCTGAAAGACAAACACATTCTTTCGTTTGTTATCTAGGGTTGTTGTTTGCGATATTGTCTACGCCATGCACCTGGGGTCAAATGATGGGCCTTTCTAAATTGGCGAATAAAATGGGTGACATCAGTCCAGCCAAGATGACTAGCTATGTTTTCTATAGTGTCATCAGTGGTTTGAAGCCTATCAGTGGCTACTTTGAGGCGGTGTTTTATTATCCATTGTCCCACCGTAAACCCTGTTGACTCTTTCATTTTTGTCGTTAGGTGTGCTGGGCTAAGGTGCACGGCTTGTGCAACGTCTTTTAAACTAATGCCTTCACAGCAATGACGCTCAATAAACTGCATGGCTTTATTCACTCTAGTCTGTTGTCCTAAGTGTGTTTTGTTAAGGTTAAATGTTGCAGTGGCTTCACTCATGATCAGGTTGATTAAACTGCTCAGCACAATGTCAGTGTTGGATGTTTGGCTTACACGTTCAATTTCTTTAAATAGAGTAATGAGGTAGGGCAATCGCGTAGTGTCTACTTGAACGATAGGTAAAGCGCCTTGTCTTATTTTCCGAAACGGTAAAAATAACGTACTGAGTTCGCCTTGTTGTTCATTGGCAATACTAAAACTAAGCCAATGAACCGACATTGCTTTGCCTTTAAGTAGTGCATGTGGAAAACCTGATGGCACCAAGGTGAGTGTGCCTGGCGTGATTTGAATATTGCTATTGCCTTTTAATGTTACATAACCTCGCAGCATTAAAGTTATAACGTATTCTTCATGTGCATGATGTGCTTCACTGTCTAGTTCATCAACTTCTAGATATCCCGCGTTTACGTTTAAATATTGAGTCAAAATAACATACTAAAAATAAGCCGATTTAATACAAAGATTAGCACTAAAAAGCTTTCTTTAACTAGGTGAAAATAGTCCTATATTAACGAAAGAGGACTAATGTGATGAGTCATTGGAATAAAGAGCAGGCGCTGACATACGATCAACAATGGGGAGAGCTGGCTTTTCACCGCCAAATACCTACTTTGGCGAGGGTGTCGGAAAATCAGACCATTGTTGAGATTGGGTGTGGGGGAGGTTATTTAAGTTTGTGTTTGGCACAGGCAGCTGATGGAGTCTCGGTGCTGGCTTTGGACCCAACTGAGCAAATGATAGCACTGGCTAATCAACGCAGGCTGCAAGCAGGGTTGAGCGCACAGCAAGTCGAGTTCTTGCAATCGGGGGCAGAAGCGTTAAATGTTGCTCATTCATCTGTCGATTTGGTTATAGCGGCTTTTTCTCTGCATCATTGGAATGATGCTGACTTAGCAATGTCGCTTATTTTCAATAGCTTAAAACCAGGAGCAAGAATTTGGTTATGTGAAGATATGAATACGCCGAATGAGGGGGCGCTTGAGGTAAATAAAAACTTAAAAGCTTACGCGGGCATTCAGCAACTGCTAGAAAAGTTTACTTTTAGTCGTATTGAAAAGCGTATGTACACGACATCAGAAGGCGAGTTTTTAATCGTTGAAGCGGTTAAGCCCATGTAATGCCTGCGAGTTACATACGTGATGTATTGCTTAGGGTTTTCCAGGTAACAGAATAGTGTTACCTTTATGAAAAATAAAAGTTTATGTTAGGAGTGCTATGCACTCTTTCTATCGATATTGAGCCAATAGCGGATTCATATTGGCTGGACAGTTATTCAACTTATCTGATCAGGTACGTTCTTTTACACAGGGAGTTAGGTGTTGTTTGAGTTTATTGCTAAATTTTCAGGGGTTTTCGCAACCATTTGGATCACCTTGGGTGTATACATAGCGGCAAAGTTTTACCCTAATTATGATCATGTAAATCAATTTTGTAGTGAATTGGCGGCGGCGGGCAGCCCAACCGAGAAAATATCCCCACTCATAAATAACTATCCTTTGGGCTTTATATTCTGCCTCTTTGGCTGGACAGTCATTCAACTGAATAACTCAAATATCGCGCTCATGGTCGCAGGTGGTTTGATCATTACCCATGGTGTGGGGACTTGGCTTGCTGGCTACTTCCCGATGGATAAAGACCCCTATACGCAATCACCTACAATGCATTGTCAAGTCCATTCTTGGTCCGGTTTTGTGATGTTATTGTCACTGTTAATTGCCCCTGGAGTTGTTGCTTTGAGCCCCGAATCAATCTATGTGCCTTTTTGGTTTAGAGTCGCTTCAATCGTGACGGTTGTGGTGGCTATTTACTATCTTGCAAAGCTAGCTAACGCTTTTAAAAGAAAACAGCGGGCGGGCTTGTATCAACGTATTTCTTATTGGGTTCAATTAATATGGTTAAGTATTTTTTCATTAATAATTGGGTTGGTAGGTGCAAGTTAGCTCACTATAGCAAGGGGATTTGTGCGTATTGTTAAACTGAGTATCCTAGTTTGTTTAATCGCGTTTTTGGTTGCCTTTTTGTTTTTTAAAAAGGAAGCTATTGCCTGCGAAGTGGCCCCTTTTAGTCATTTTGAGCAGATACAGCCAAATGTATATGTTGACTCAAGCCTAACAAATACACAACGTACTTCGTTGATCAACAAAATTAATCACGCTTATCAACGAGTACATCATGTTTATGGCGAAACGAGTTCTCCCTCTCGCATTATTGCGACGAACGATACAGAGTATAAGAGATTTGGCCTCAATCTGACGGGGATGCAGAACTCTGGCTTTTTCACCGAGTGCATTTTCTTGGGCCCAAAAGGGATGAATGTGGATGTGATTGCCCATGAGCTAGTGCATGCAGAAGTCAGATATAGAACAAATCTGTTTGTTGAATACACGCAACTGCCCGCTTGGTTTATTGAAGGTACGGGAATTAAAGTCGATTATCGAGCGCCTTTTTTAATCGAGAATATCGAAGTGTCACACGAAGAAGTGGCGCAGATCAAATCGGTGTTTTTTCTGCGTGACTTTTCTAACACCAGTATTCGATCGTATCAAGCAGCAAGAGTTGCTATAGAGGCGCTAGACCCAAAAACGCTTTACTCTGGTTTGGCGCGTTTAAACAATGGTGAAAAATTTGAAGACGTTTTTGGGCTACCGTCTAACGAGTTTCGGCTAAAGTAAGCTGAATATAGGATTAGAATGTGAGCATAGAGCAGGATATTTTAAGATGGGATGGTAAGTCGTCATCGGACATTGCCAGCATCTACAGTCGTTATTGTAATGATGATGCATTGCCTAGCATGCTTGTTGCACTATCCCAAAAACCGACACTGTTAAAAGGCACAACTTGGCTAATAAAGCGTTATTTGGAAGACGGCAAGACATTGGCGCTGAGTGATGTTGCAGTGTTATTTCAACAGCTCCCTGAAATACGGCATTGGGAAGCAAAACTGCATATTTTACAATCGTTACCCTTTTTGACGATAGGGAAATCCGAGCAAAGCGTCGTTGAGTCATTCATTCGAACATGCATTACCGATAACAACAAGTTTGTGAGAGCGTGGGCTTATAGCGGTTTGTATGAGTTGGCTTGCCAGTATCCTGAATATAAACCTGAAGTCGTGCAATTTTTTGAAATGGCTCTCGCAGATGAAGCTGCATCAGTAAAAGCAAGAATTCGAAAAATTATCAAAGCGGGCTTTTAGCGAACAACATGTATCATTTTAATCATATATGTTGTTCGCTCAGAGCGTTGGTAAACAGAGTAAGGAAATCGATTTATGTTGTTATTAAAACCCAACTGCGAATGTTGCGATAAAGACTTAAAACCAGACTCAACAGAAGCGATGATCTGCAGTTATGAATGCACATTTTGTGTTGCTTGTGTCGATACCATTTTGCACAATGTGTGTCCCAATTGCGGCGGCGGGTTTGCTTTGAGGCCAGTTAGACCTAAGGTTGCCAGGCGAGCGGGAGTCAGTCTTAAACATCAACCCGAATCAACAGACAGAGTAAACACCAAATATTCGCGAGAAGAAATAAATGCTTTTTCAACTGAGTTTAAGCATATCAAACCTGAAGAAAGATAAAATAAACCTACCGTAACGGCATTCTTTACATGGTTATGCACACCGCTCGAAGGAATCTACATAATAAGTATGCTTCTGAAATTAGTCGGATCGTCTTCTGATATCACTCGGTCACTTCATACAAATGAGGTACATTTACTCTCAATAGATTACGTGAGAAAATAGGTACAAATTACCCGTTTGATGAGTAGTTTTTTACTTTTAGGGTATTAATCATTTCTACGGCACTAATTTTCAAGGCACTAATTCTCAAGGCACGAGAAGGTGCACGCTACATTCAAAAATAGGAATAAATGAAAAACACGACACTTGCAGCAGCCTTACTATCGTTTTCTGCTTTTACTCACGCTCACTCAAATATAGTCACTGAATTATTAATGGGCCAATCTCACAATAGGCTTGAAATAATTGATAATGATGACTTGGCACGAGATCATAACACTTCATTCAATGCATACTCTTACGGTTTGAGGTTGGGGTGGACATTGACCGACAGTGTCAGTATTGAACTGTCTACGCATCACTCTAAAGAAGCGACGTTTGAACACACTATTTCAGTCCATCAATCAGACCCTTTTTCACTTCCAGGCCGTTTCCCTGAAGGGGAACTTAAGACTTATCAGTTCAAGTCTGCCGTCGAGTTGCAATCACTCAGGCTAGGCGTCAAAGGTAAAATGGCATTGTTGCCTAGTCTGTCTGCCACTGGACGCTTGGGTATCGCACAGTGGAAATATAACAGTGCGACCCCTGCGAAAATTACAGATATATCAGAATCTAATCGTGATGATGGAGCCCGTGGCTATGATGGTTATGCAGCTTTGGGGCTCGAGTATAAAGTCACTGACAACTGGCATGTAGGCATTGAGTACTCACTGCTTTTAATCAATGAGTCAAAAGCTTATAAGTATTCAGCAGGCTCAACTTATAAGCACAATGTACATGATTTATCTGCAGTGGTGGGGTGGACGTTCTAATCGTTCTTATTACCTGCCAGCGTTTCAAACGCAACTTTGAGTGACAGCATTGTTTAATGCCGTCTATGCAAGCTGTCACTTTACCACTTAACTTACTTGTGCGTAGTAAAGCGCCTTGTGGTTTAAATACTGGGCCCAAACGTTTTCCATTTGCTGTTGATATTGCTTGGCGGTTTGGGTGCTTTTTAGGCCGTTTTGGATCAGTAAGTCGCACAGTTGCATGGCGCTGGCCATGGCGTTAAACATGCCTTGTGATGAGAGTGGGTCAAAGCTCATGGCGGCATCACCAATGGCAAACCACTGCGGGCCATAAAAACGCTCCAGCCGTGACGTATTGGCGGCAACGATGCCGTGCAGTTGTGCACTATTGGGGATCAACTGCGCTATTAAAGTGCCAAAGCCGTTCACTTGTTTAGCTTGTTCTAAAAACCAATCTATTTCTTGGCTGTCGCGCTTTTGTATGTGTTCAGGGTCGAGTTGCCACGAGATAACGCGTGTTTGCATGCCTTGCTTGGTTGGCTTGCTTTTGTAAGGGACGGGCGCACTGTACCACCAGCCGTTGTCTTTATCGCTACTAACTTTACTACTACTAATAATGGCCATGTTTTTGGATAGCTTAAATTGCCCGGTCAGCCAAATAGACATGAGTTTGTCCAGCTGCTTTCTTTTTACTTTTTGCTTGCGGGCAAATACACAGTGCCGGCCGCTGGCATCAATAACCATATCGGCGCTTAATCGTTTAAACTGTGCCTGTTCAAGTTCTAAGTGCCACTTTTGGCCGCTAAATTCACACTCACTGAGCTTGGCAGGCCATAGGCATTGCACGCCTTGTAAGTGTGCTTGTTCACGCAGTTGCTGTTCAAAATAGGGTCTGTCTAAATGCCACCCTAATCCGTCGGGGTTACTTAAGTTATCCATCAAGGTTGGCTGTGTGCTGCCCCAGTACGAAAGCATTCCTTGGCCCACAAGGTGCGCGCCTTCATCTAACAAGTGCTCAATTTCAAGTAGTTTTAAAATACGCCGAGCGGCAGGGGGTAAGCATTCGCCCACTTTTTCAGGTGGCTTTGCTTGCGAGTCAATCAGTGTGACATGATAATGCTTTGCCAAGGCAAGGGCTGCGATGCAGCCCCCGATCCCAGCGCCGATGATCACCACTTGCGTTTGCTCGGCGTGCATACCTTTAGTCCTCGTAGCGGTTAGCTTTGTCGGTACGGCTCAAGTCTGTGCGGCTTCGCGTGCTATCAAGATCGGCACGTTTTTGCAATTTGAGCGGCGCATTGTCGGTATGGCTTGGTGGTGTCATACCCACCTGCATGGTGGTTGGAAAGCCCGTTACCCCCTTTTCAGTTTGTTCAAGCACAATAGCAAGCTGGCCAAACCCGGTCACCATCGAGTTAATTTGTGCTTCATAGTCAGTTGAAGGACCAATTGGTAAATCGTCTAGCCAAAACTCACGCTCATTGAAAGCGGCTTGGCGCTGCTCGGGAGAGTTCGTTTCGTTAATAACGATTTTGTAGTTTTCTTGGTTCAACATGTTGTTTGGCACGCGTGCAGGCCAAAAAGTGGGTAAATAAGGGTCGTATGCTGCGTTGTAACCATCGCGACAACTTGCTGTGTCGGTTTGCCATGGAATAGCCATCCAACGGGTGATCCCACCGGCGACTTGACCACTTAACAATGGACCGTCTGGTTGACGGGTAATTTCAGGGGTCATGACTGGGCCATAGTTGATACCGTGGGTTGGCGCGGTGTTATCAGCATGATGTAAACGATAGGCTTCGCTGTACATGCCCGCTGTACGCATGGGCCAAGTCATCTCGCAACCTGGGTGAAATGCATCCGCTAAACAAAACTCCATGGCCGCTCGGGTCAGCATGTCAGGCTGCTCGCTCACTGGCACATCGCTAATTTTTTCAGGTGCTTTGTAAGTTGGGCTGTAGTCGGCAATAAAATCACCCTCAACCCATTGGGCTAGCGCATTGAGCTGTAATCGAGTCAGTGATGAAAATTGTCTTGGTGAGTTGTTGGCGTTGATGCTCATAGCATCGCCATATATCCATGGCCATTGCTGAGCTGAAAGTGAACTGGGCTCTGGGTTCCAAGCTGTCACATTGCTTGGATCACCATCCACTGAGAACTCGGTGTCTAAACGCCTAAAGTTGTGGTACAGCGTGCGGCGTCGTTCTTGCCAAATGGGCGATGGATCAGAGAGTTTTTTAAGCCATTGCTCGCTGGTAAAATCAAATGGGCTATCCCAGCCAAAGCCAGCGACAAATCCTGCATTTACCCATTGTAAATCGGTCATACGTTGGAAAATGGGCAAAATATCATGGGTAAAAGACGGTTTACCCGGCTTTGGTAGCATACCTGCCGTCACGGCCACATCACGCATTAAGTCCCACATGGTGCGTACTGACTTTTGCTGTGGTGCATAATCCGGTGGCGCGCAAATAACCCAAGCGGGTTTCACTGGCAGGTCTTGGTCATTAAACTTAACTTGTGCGTTGATTGGGCCGTCGGAGGTATCATCATACCACCCTTCGTTGTTACCAAAAGTTACCGCTGGCTCACCTTTTAAGTTTTCAGACTTACCGTGCCCGCCTAGCATCATTAAGCGGCCTTGGTTGTCGGTGCGCATTTCACCTAAATATACTTCTTTACCTTCAAACTTGCCGACAAACTTAGTGTTGCATCCATCTTGGCTAATACCGCTCAGTTGATGCTCACCGCCGTCAATGAGTAGCGTGCTTCTGTCTGGTGTTTTTTTATTACGCAGGTACGAAGGCGGTGCCTTAGCGGCTTCGGGAATATCCAGCGCCAGCTGAAACTCATACCAAGAGGCTTTTTGGTTGGCCAGTCGTGCTTGCCAAGTGATGGTGGCGTTGTCTGTCGTAAGTTCTTGTACCACTTGCCCTTGGCTATTTAATCCGTATACGCGAAATAACGCGGCTTGGCGCTTAATTGCGCCTGTGCTATCACGATAAAAGTCTTCGCTTTGTGCTGGTGGGTTGTTCACCTCTGGGCCAATAAAATAGCCTTGTTCACTGTTACCCACACGCATCACGCCAATGGGTGGATAAATCGCAGCACTTACAATGGTTGTATCTGAAACTGTTTGAGTCATTTCCAATATTCCTTGACTTTAACTTGCTTATATTCGCCCACTTAACGCTCTATGAGCGTGGCAAAAACAGCAAAATTGGATGGGGCGAGCATTGATGCTCGACGAATAAGTGTATGCACTATCTTAAAAATCGCCAATTACGCGGGGTTACATTTGTGGAGGTTTTGGAGGGGGTTGAAGTGGGGAGTAACTAGCTTGGAGGTTGATTTTCCAAGGGGATGATTGCGAGCAAAGGTACGTACTTGTCTTATACGGTGTGTTGATTTTCTGTAATAAAAGTTAATGTTTTGTCGTGGTAAGGTGTGGTGAAAAGAGCATTAACGAGAATCCAAGCTAGCCGATTAAATGCATTTGCTTGTTCGTGTAGCAAGTATTTATAAATGGAGAATATTATGTGTAAGAGTCAAGAAACAAGCGGTTCTTTGAGAGAAGAGCAAGAAAAGAGCGTTTTAAAGTTATTAAGTGATGATCTTGCTAGCCATCGGGAGCATGTGGATAAACTTTATTCTAGGGCATTAACGTTATTTGTTTTAGTTATTTTAGCTTTAGGTGCTATGTTTGCAGCGGGTACACAATTTTTAGTTGGCAATAAATTGGATGCAGAAAGGTTCGAATATACATATGGGGTTAAGAAAGAAATATCAACAATAGTAGACAAAGTTACAAAAAGTTATGTAAATGAAACGAGAGAAAAAATTAAAAAACAGGCTGAGGTTATTTTGCAAACTGAGATTGATAAGGCCAGTAATGGGTTAGATGCTAAATTCAGAAACAAACTTCAAGAATCTATAGATAAGGGGATTAGAAACCTCCAAGAAAGTAAAGAGCTTGAGAGAATTCTTAAATCTACATTAGAACAGCCCCGCAACTGGAAACAAATTCAAGTTAATGGAGTCTGCTTTGAACCTAAAAGAGCTGTCAGATGTGCTGTAGAGTTTGGTAGTGTTGCGCAAGATAATTTTATCTTAATTGAAGGGCAAGGCAGTTGTAAAAGTCATGGATACTTTCCTTCTAGAGAAACACTAATATTGGCTGAAGCACCGTGTTCTAAAATTGGTAAAGGATAATGCACGAGGGCGCTCAGAATTCTGTGTCAGCCTAAAAAATTAAATATCTAGTGCGCCATCCAGCCGACCTTCGAAGTGGATGGCGAACTGCGACAGTGCCAAGT